>NZ_JBHVAK010000005.1:0-172435 GCF_042667085.1 Nocardia sp. NPDC057353 | reverse complement strand
GGCAGATTGACCCCGATCGAGTACGAAGCGATCATGACCACGGCAGCCACTCAGGCCGCCTGACCGAACCCGTCACCAACTCGTGCAGCAGTCCCCCGCGACCACGCTGGGGCGTCTACTGGGCGAGACCGGCCGCCATGCCAAAGCATTCCCTGTCCTCGTCGAGGCCGCCATCGGCTGGTGGCGTACGACCGGCGTGTCCGACACCGGCGACATCGAACTGTTGAACCAACAGCGCCGCCACCTCGACCAGCACACCGTCGATGCGGTGATCGACGCACTCGACCCTGCTACCGCGACCGCACTCCGGAACCAACTCGACCAACACAACAAGACCTAGGCTGAGTTCACCACGCAACCGGGGCGGTTCAGACTTCGTCCTCGGTCCGGCCCCGAGACGCTCTTACAACCGTTGTCGGTTAGCCATCGCGACTGGTACCCGGCAGCGAGCACGAGACAGGCCAGTCCACGCCCCCTTATCGGGGAAGGGCACGTTCAGACGCCCTGACGGCCCACTGAAGGCGAGTAATGAATGCACTCTTCCTGACCTGCGGCAACGGTGGCTGGCGTATGTGTGCTCGCAATTGTGACCTGATTGGAACCGTTTCAGATGTCCCGCGTGTGCCCTCGGCAGGATTCGAACCTGCGACACCGGCTTTAGGAGAGCCGTGCTCTATCCCCTGAGCTACGAGGGCGGGGCCGGGGCCGTCGAGCGGTCCGGGTAGGCGGGAGTCTACCGGGTGGGGGCGGCGGGAGCCGCATCGCGGGGTGGGTGGTCAGTAGGGCGGGTCGAGGCCGCCGGGGTCGTAGGCGCCGCCTTCGTAGCCGCCGAGGTCTTCGTAGCCGCGGGGGCCGCGGGGGCGGTGGCCGTTGCGGGTGCCGGTGTATTCGGCGCCGTTGTTGCCGGGGGCGGGGTGGGCGGCGGTGATGCCGTAGCCGCTGGCGCGGTACTGGGGGTCGTCGTAGGGCAGGTCGCGGGGGTTCGGGGTGGGGGTGGGTGGTGAATGCCGCTCGGGATCCGGGGGTTTCGAGGTACTGCTGTGGCGTGGGGTGGATCGGTCGGTAGCTGCGGGATCTGCGTCGGCTGGCGTTGCGTCAGGAGCCGGTGCTCGGCCGGGCGGGTCGGCGGGGGCCGCCGGTGTTCGGGTGGGTTGAGGGGGAGTGACCTGCTCTGTGTGGTCGAGGCCGATTCCGGCGCCGGGGCGGGGGGATTCCGGGAGTTCGGGGGAGGAGAGGGCGGTGAAGAGGGCGTCGGAGCCGGGAGGCCAGGTGCCGGTGGCGAGGGCGGGGCGCCACCACTGTTCGGAGTACCAGCCTGCGGGGATCGGGCGGTCGGCGATGCGGCCGCCGGGGTGGTGGTGCGGAGTGGTCGGGGAAGGGGTGGGGGAGATGTCGATTCGGTGGTTCAGGAAGGTGAGGGTTCGTGCCTCGGTGATCTCGCCCGCTTCGGCTTGGGCGGGGAGGGCGGGCAGGTCGGGGCCGGGGTCCATGCGCATGGCGGTTCGGGCCGCGCGGATGTAGAAGAGCCCTTCCAGGGCTACGAGTTCGGCTTGTTCGGTGTCGGCGCGGGCGAGGAGGAAGCCGGCGACGCGGCGGCGGTCGGCGGCGGCTTCCAGTGCTTGGCGGGCGGCTTCGGTGCGCGGGGTGTGCACGTCCAGTGCCTGGTTCAGTTGAGTGAGGGTGCGGTGTGCGGGGGAGAGGGGCTCCGAGGGGGGAGCTGGGCCGCGGGGTGCGGCCGGAACGTCGGCGGGGAGGGCTGGATCGTCATCCGCCGGCACCTCCGCGACGTCCGCGGAATCACCCCGCCCGACCCCGCGCTCCCGCAGCAGGTACAACCCGACGACGGCGACGACCAGCACAGCGAGCAGCACCCACAGCATCGCGCACCTCCAGGTCGGAACCGGTGCACCTCAGATTACTGGAGAATTGCTACGGCAGTGCAGAACCGTGGTTACGAGGCTTTTGTGTATTCGCTGTAGTCGGCGGGGTCGAACTTCCTGGTGCGCCACCGGTAGAGCACGGTGGCGCCGGGCCAGTTGTTGGTGATCCGCCCGGCGGCATTCCGGTACCAGCTGGTGCAGAAGTTCCAGGGGGTGTCCTTCAGGCGCCGCTGCAGGTAGTCGTCCCAGTCCTGCTCCGCCTCGACCCGGGCGGCGACGGCGGTCCCGGGCCGCTCGGCGAGGTGACTCACCACCTGGCGGATGTACCGAGCCTGGGATTCCAGCATGTAGATGACCGAGCCCGCCCCGATATTGGTGTTCGGGCCGTACATCATGAACAGGTTGGGAAAGTGCGGCACGGAGAGGCCGAGGAACGCGCGGGCCCCCTCCTCGCCCCAGACGTCGGCGAGCTTGCGGCCGCCGACGCCGGAGATGTTCATGGGCGCGAGGAACTCGGTGCCCTTGAACCCGGTGCCGTAGATGATCACGTCGACCGCGTGCTCGACGCCGTCGATGGTGCGGATTCCCGCAGGCGTGACCTCGGTGATGGCGGCGGTCTCGACGGTGACATTCGGCCGCGCGAGCGCGGGGAAGTACTCGTTCGAGAACAGCCCGCGCTTGCAGCCCGCCGCGTAGTCGGGGGTGAGCTTGGCGAGCAGCTCGGGGTCGGTGACCTGCGTCTTCCGGTGCCGGTCGGCGAGCGCGACGACCGGGCGCTTGATGCCGGGCAGGTCGGTGAGGCCGAGGGCGAGGAACTCGAAGAAGGCCCAGATGGCGAAGCGTTCGGCGAGCCGGGTGGGGGGCAGGTACTTGAAGAGCGCGTGGTGCAGGCGGCTGTACTCGACGTCGGCCTTGGGCAGCACCCAGGCGGCGGAGCGCTGGAACAGGGTGAGGTGCGCGGCGTCGGGGGCGATCCGCGGGATGTACTGCACGGCACTGGCTCCGGTGCCGATGCAGGCGATCCGCTTGCCCGCGAGCTCGACCGAGTGGTCCCACTCGGCGGAGTGGAAGGCGGCGCCGGTGAAGGTGTCGATGCCGGGGATGTTCGGGAGCGCGGGGCGGGAGAGCTGGCCGACGGCGGGAATCAGGACGTCCGCCTCCAGCCGGTCGCCCGCGGCCGTGCGGACGGTCCAGCGGGCGGTCTGCTCGTCGTACTCGGCGTCGGTGACCTCGGTGCCGAAGCGGATGAAGCGCGCCAGGTCGTGCTTCTTCGCGACGCCGCGCATGTACTCGTGGATGTCGCGCTGCTCCGAGAAGCGGCGCGGCCAGTCGGTTCTCGGCTCGTAGGACCACGAGTAGAGCGGCGACGGCACGTCGCAGGCCGCGCCGGGGTAGGTGTTCTCCCGCCAGACGCCGCCGAGGTCGGCCGCGCGCTCCAGGATGGTGAAGTTCTCCAGTCCGGCGCGGCGCAGCTCCATGGCGAGACCGAGGCCGGCGAACCCGGCCCCGATGACGATGATCGACGGCGAAGTCATGCACCCAGCCTAGGGCGCTCCGGTGCTGGTCCGAAGAGAACGACGGACACTGAATCGAGATTTCCGGCCAGAATGGGGTCTTGCGAATTGAAGTCCCCACTTCACTGCTGCATGTGCATTTGTTCACGCACTCCGGCGCTGATCGCGCGGTAATAACCGCAGTTCAGGACGTTTCGTGCATTCTGCTCCCCGGTCCGTTCATCTCGATCAGGTCGCCCTCCGGCGAACAGCTGGTCACCGCGGCGGCCGCCGGGTTACAACGGAGCACGGCTCGACCGGCCGGACCGGCGGTCGGCGGCGTCGCAGGGGGTGTCGCCGGCACCCGGTCCGGCTCACCACCCCTTCGCAACCGAGGGCGGCCGCCCTCATTCCGGTACGTCCCATTCTCCGCCTACTCTTCGGTAGCATCGCCGGTGTGATCTGGCTCATGACCGAAAACCGCTGGTAGCGGCGGGCACGGGCCCCGAGAAGGGAGTTTTGCGGATGTTGAGCACCATGCAGGACGAGCCGTTGTCGCTGGCGACGTTGCTGCGGTACGCGTCGACCTTCCTCGGGGATTCCTCGGTCTCCACCTGGACCGGCTCCGGCGTGCGGACCATGACCTACCGCGAGCTCGGCACCGAGTCGGCCCGGCTGGCGAACGCGCTGCGCGGGCTCGGGGTCGGCGTCGGCGACCGGGTCGGCACCTTCATGTGGAACAACAACGAGCACATGGTCGCCTACATCGCGGTGCCCGCCATGGGCGCGGTGCTGCACGCGCTGAACATCCGGCTCTTCCCGGACCAGCTGGTCTACGTGGCGAACCACGCCGAGGACCGGGTCGTGATCGTGGACGGCACGCTGCTCCCGATGTTCGCCCAGTACCTGCCGAACCTGAAGACGGTGCGGCACGTCATCGTGGCGAACGGCGACGCCGCCGCGCTGGAGGCGCCCGCGGGCGTGCAGGTGCACTCCTACACCGAGTTGCTCGCGGCCCAGCCGGAGAGCTACGACTTCCCGGTCATCGACGAGCGCTCCGCCGCCGCCATGTGTTACACCTCGGGCACCACCGGCGACCCCAAGGGCGTCGTCTACTCGCACCGCTCGAACTGGCTGCACGCCATGCAGGTGCTGAGCCCGGCCAGCATGAACTTCTCCGAGCGCGACAACGTGCTCGCCATCGTCCCGCTGTTCCACGCCAATGCCTGGGGGCTGCCGTACGCGGCGCTCATGTCCGGGGCGAATGTGCTGATGCCGGACCGCTTCCTGCAGCCGGGGCCGCTGCTGGAGATGATGGCCGACCAGCGGCCGACCTTCGCCGCCGCGGTGCCGACCATCTGGGGCGGCGTGCTCGCCGGGCTGGCGGCCAAGCCGCAGGACATCAGCCACCTGCGCTCGGTCGTGGTCGGCGGCTCCGCGGTGCCGCCCGCCATGATGAAGGCCTTCGAGGAGCAGCACGGCGTGAAGATCGTGCACGCCTGGGGCATGACCGAGACCTCCCCGCTCGGCAGCGTGGCGCAGCCGCCCGCCCGGGTGGGCGAGGAGGAGGAGTGGGGCTACCGGATCAGCCAGGGCCGTTTCCCGGCATCGGTGCAGGCGCGGCTGGTCGACGACTCCGGCGCGGTGGTGGCGAACGACGGCAAGTCGCTCGGCGAGCTGGAGGTGCGCGGGCCGTGGATCACCGGCTCCTACTACGCCCCCGACGGCGGCGCGGTGGACCCGGACAAGTTCGACGACGGCTGGCTGCGCACCGGCGACGTCGGCATCATCAGCCCGAACGGCTACCTGACGCTGGTGGACCGGGCCAAGGACGTGATCAAGTCCGGCGGCGAGTGGATCTCGTCGGTGGACCTGGAGAACGCGGTCATGGCGCACCCGGCGGTCGCCGAGGCGGCGGTGATCGGGGTGCCGGACGAGAAGTGGGACGAGCGGCCGCTGGTCGCCATCGTGCTCGCCGACGGCAAGCAGGCCGAGCCGGACGAGCTGCGCGACTTCCTCGCGGACAAGTTCGCCAAGTGGCAGCTGCCGGAGCGCTGGACCTTCATCCCCGAGGTGCCGAAGACCAGCGTCGGCAAGTTCGACAAGAAGCGGCTGCGGGCGCAGTACGCCGACGGCGACCTGGTGGTCAGCACACTGACCTAGCGGGTCACCACTCCAGCATGGGCAGCGGCGACGTGGGGTTGGTGCGCAGCCGCTGCCCGGCCAGGGCGACGAGGCGCCTGTGGAAACCGGCGTCCGGGTAGCGGCGGGTGAGCGCGCGGTAGTCGCGGCGGCGCACGCCGAAGCGGCCGAGCAGGGCGAGCTCCACATCGATGGCGTCGGCCCGGCGGAAGATCTCGACCGGGTCGTCCGCCGGGCCCGCCCGCCTGAGCTTGTGGTGGTGCTCGATCATGCCGGTGACCGTCGGGATCAGCTCCGCCGCACCGGTTTCGCGCAGGTGCGTTTCGGCGAGCGCGACGGACGGCGGCAGGTAGTCGAAGGTGCCCGCGGACCAGATGCCGAGGTCGTGGAAGACGGCGGCGACCCGGAACTCGGTGCGCCCGCTCGGGGGCGGGACGTTCGGCGGTGCCACCAGGTCGCACAGCGTCAGGACCCGCAGCACGTGGTGGGTGTAGGCGGTCTGATCCGCCCCCATCGCCGTGGCCCACGGTGCGAGCCGCGCCGCGATGTCGGCGGCGAGCTCGTCGCCGGGCGAGGTGCTGTCGGTGCCGCTCATGCGCGGAGCCTACGCGCGTCAGCGCGCGCGAAATCCGCGGGAGAGGGCGCGCTTGAGGGCGTCCTTCGCCTCGGCGGCCAGCTTGCGGGTGAGTTCACCCGCGGGGAGTTCGGGGGCGAGCGTATGTGCCTGACCGGCCCAGAGGTTCACCGCGTCCGGATTTCCGGCAGCCCGGGCGGCGGCCCGGAGGCCGGCGGTGGCGTAGTGGATCTCCGGGTAGGCGACCGGCGCCGACGCCCCGAACTCGGCCATGAAGGCATTGCGGATCCCGCGTGCCCTGCGGCCGGTGAAGGCGCGGGTGAGGGCGGTCGGCGCGGCCCCGCCGATCGCGGCGCGGTGCACCGCGTTGGTCCCCGCCTCCGGCGAGCGCAGGTAGGCGGTGCCCACCTGCGCGGCGACCGCGCCCGCGGCGAGTGCGCCCGCGATGCCCGCGCCGGTGGTGAGCCCGCCGGTGGCGACCAACGGCAGCTCGACCGCGGCGCCGACCACCTGCAGCAGCGCGAGCAGGCCGAGCGGGTCGGTCGCATCGTCGGCGACGTCGTCCCGGAAGACGGCGCGATGCCCGCCCGCCTCGGCGCCCTGCACGACGAGCACATCGGCCCCGGCCGCGGCGGCGAGCTCGGCTTCGAAGGCCGAGGTGACCGTTACCCAGATCTCGGTGCCGACGCCGTGCAACCGCTCGATCTCGGCCGCCTCGGGGCACCCGAAGGTCACCGTGACCACCGGGACGGGCTCCCGGACGAGCAGCTCGAGCTTGGCGGACCAGCCATCGCTGTCGTGCCGCGCCGGACTCAGCTCGAACCGGGCGCCGAGCGCCGCCAGGTACTCGGCGTACGCCGCGGGTGCACTGGCGGGCCCCGGCGCGAAGAGGTTCACCCCGAACGGCCCCGAGGTCAGCTCCCTGACCGCGGCGATCCGCTCCGCGGCCTGCTCGGCGCCGAGATAACCGGCGGCCAGCAACCCGAGCCCGCCCGCATCGGTGACGGCCGCGGTGAGCTCGGGGGTGGAGGGGCCGCCCGCCATCGGGGCGAGCACGATGGGCAGGCTGATCCGGTCGATGATCACGGCCCCAGTCTCGCCCATGACCTGCTGTGATCCGGATCGCGCGGCGGATTCGGCGACCGAAGGTTGCGGAATGGTCACGACAGGGTAGAGTTCCCGTCACGACGGATGCCGAAACGTTATCCGAACAGGTTTCGCCGGGCGCCCGTTCTTCTGTCGGTTCGAACGCAAGGACGAGCTTTGTCGCAGCACCGGGTTGGCCCCGATTCGATCACCGTCATGGACCTCATCGGTGCCGCCGAGACCGGCAGGCCCACCCGGCACCGGGCCGAGATCTCGACGGTCGACCGCGTGAAGAACGCCGCGAGCGTCGCGGTCGCCGCGGGCGCCCTGATCGGCACCGCGGGCCAGATCGCCCCCGCGCTCGCGCACGCCGCCCCGCTGCTCCCCACGCACGACGACAACACCGCGTCCGAGCCGATCGCGTTCAAGAGCATCGCCGAGGCGCCGCTCGCCGAGCAGCTCGCCGCCGCGGTGCGGCCGGTGGCGCAGCCCGCCCCCGCGCCGGAGCCGGTGGCGCAGGCCGCCCCGGTGGCGCAGCCGGTGGCCGCGCCGTTCGGCATCCAGAACCTGCCGCCCGAGCTGGCCGCCCCGCTGGCCCAGGTCGAGGACATGATGCGCGGCGTGACCCAGCAGGTCGCCCCCGCGCAGGCCGTCCGCCCGGTGGCGGGCGCGGTCAGCTCCGGCTTCGGCACCCGCTGGGGCGCCTTCCACTACGGCGTCGACTTCGCCGACGCGATCGGCGCCCCGATCCACTCGGTCAGCGGCGGCACCGTGATCGAGGCGGGCCCCGCCTCCGGCTTCGGGCTCTGGGTCCGGGTGCTGCAGGACGACGGCACCACCGCCGTCTACGGCCACGTCAACGAGATGCTGGTGCACGAGGGGCAGCGGGTGAACGCGGGCGACGTGATCGCCACCGTCGGCAACCGCGGCCAGTCCACCGGCCCGCACCTGCACCTGGAGATCTGGGATCAGGGCGGCAACAAGACCGACCCCATCGCCTACCTGGCCGCCAAGGGCGTGCCGCTGCACTGGGGTCCGTCCGCGCACTGAGCGCCGCACCCGGCGTGTGACACGGCACGCCGGGCTCCCGCGCGCCCGCGGCAGGCGGCGCAGCCGCGCCATGTCGCCGGGTGGTGCGCACGGGCCGCACCATTGTGACCTCGGTCATGCCGGGGCAACGGCCGGACTCACGCCCCCGATAACCATCGGTCCGCCGCGAGCAGCACCCGAGCCGGATCGGCGCACCATGCCTTGCTTATATGATTGCCAAGCTGTGCCCACCGGGACGAGCCACTTATTCCTGGGGCTTTCCGGCGGACCCGTCGAAGTGTGGCAAGGCTCGAAGCGAGAGGTGAGATCAGTCGAATGGATGGTGTCCGTCGTTCTGCTCGGGGCAACCGCCGACGGCGTCCGGGGAGCCCGCTGTTCGGACAGCTGCTCACCGCCGCGGTCGAATCCGCCGCCGGGTCGGTGGCCATCCGCTACAACCCCACCGGCGACCCCGCCGACCAGCGCGAGCTGACCTACCACGAGCTGGACCAGGCCTCCTCCCGGTTGGCGCGCGAGCTGATCGACCGCGGCATCGGCCCCGGCGACGTGGTCGCCGTCGGCATCGCGCGCAGCGCCGACTCGGTGCTCGCGGTGTGGTCGATCGCCAAGACCGGGGCGGCCTACGTCCCGGTCGACCCGAACTACCCGGCCGAGCGGATCGGGCACATCGTCGCCGACTCCGGCGCGGTGCTCGGGCTCACCACCGCCGCGCACCGCGGCGCGCTCGGCGACGGCGTCGAGTGGCTGGTGCTGGACGAGCCGGAGCAGGCGGCGCGGATCGCGGCGCGGCCGGAGCACCCCGTCTCCTACACCGACCGGGTGCGCAGGCTGGACGAGCGGCACCCGGCCTACGTCATCTACACGTCGGGCTCCACCGGCAGGCCCAAGGGCGTCGTGGTCACGCACGCCGGGCTGAACGGCCTGGTCGCGGCCGAGCGCGAGCACTACGGGGTCACCGGCGAATCGCGGGTGCTGCACGTCTGCTCGCCGAACTTCGACGTCTCGGTATTGGAGCTGCTGCTCGCCTTCTCCGCGGGCGCGACCCTGGTGATCGCGCCGCCCGCGGTCTTCGGCGGCTTCGAGCTGGCCGACCTGCTGCGCCGCGAGCGGGTCACGCACATGCTGATCACCCCGGGTGCGCTGGAATCGGTGGACCCCGAGGGCCTGGACGACCTGCGCACCGTCGTGGTCGCGGGCGACAAGTTCGGCCCGGAGCTGGTCGGCCGCTGGGCCACGGACGAGCGCGAGTTCTACAACGGCTACGGCCCCACCGAGGCCACCATCCTGGCGACCAGCACCCCGCCCATGGACCCGGCGCAGCCGGTGACCATCGGCGCCTCCATTCCGGGCGTCGGCGCCTTCGTGCTGGACAACCGGCTGCGGCCGGTGCCTGCCGGCGTGGTCGGCGAGCTGTACCTGACCGGGCCCGCGCTGGCCCAGGGCTACCTGAACCGGCCGGGGCTCACCGCGGAGCGCTTCGTGGCCAGCCCGTTCGGCGCCGACTCCGGCAACCCGGGGCTGCGGCTCTACCGCACCGGCGACCTGGTGCGCCGCACCGAGACCGACGGCCCCGACGGCGGGATCATCGAGTACCTGGGCCGCTCCGACTTCCAGGTCAAGGTGCGCGGTTTCCGGATCGAGCTGGGCGAGATCGACAACGCGCTCACCGCGCACCCGGACATCGACTTCGCCGCCACCATCGGCCGCACGCTGCCCTCCGGCGCGACGGCGCTGGTCTCCTACGTGCTGCCGCGCGCGGGCACCGAGGTGGACGTCCCCGCGCTGGACGCGCACCTGGCGGAGACGCTGCCCGGCTACATGATCCCGGCCGCCATCATGGCGCTGGATGCCATCCCGCTCACCCCGGTCGGCAAGCTGGACCGGGCCGCGCTGCCGGAGCCGGTCTTCGCGGCGCGCGAGTTCCGCGCGCCGTCCACCCCGGTCGAGGAGATCGTGGCCGAGGTCTTCGAGGCGCTGCTGATGCCGGGCGCGCCGGACGAGGGCCGGGTCGGCGCGGACGACGACTTCTTCGAGCTCGGCGGCAACTCGCTGCTCGCCGCGCAGGCGGCGGCCAGGATCGGCACCGCGCTCGGCGCGCGGGTGCCGGTGCAGCTGCTCTTCGAGGCGACGACGGTGGCGGCGCTGGCCGAGCGGGTCGAGCACCACACCGGCTCCGCGGTCGGTGCGGAGCTGACCGCGGGCGCGCGCCCGGACCGGGTGCCGCTCTCCTACGCGCAGCAGCGCATGTGGTTCCTGAACCGCTTCGATCCGGAGTCGGCGGTGAACAACATCCCGGTGGCGGTGCGGCTCACCGGCGCGCTGGATGTCGCGGCGCTGCGCACCGCGGTCACCGACCTGGTGACCAGGCACGAGGTGCTGCGCACGGTCTACCCGGAGGTGGACGGCGAGGGGTACCAGCTGGTGCTGCCGGTGCACGACCCGCGCGCCGTCCCGCTCTTCGAGCCGGAGCCCGCGGCCGAGTCCGCGGTGCCCGGGTTGGTCGTCGCCACCGTGACCGGCGGCTTCGACGTCACCGAGGCGCCGCCGCTGCGGCTGCGGCTGCTGCAGCTCAGCGAGACCGAGCACGTGCTGATCTGCGTGGTGCACCACATCGCGGGCGACGGCTTCTCCATGGGCCCGCTGACCCGCGACCTGATGACCGCCTACGTGCGCCGCCGGGACGGCGACGAACCGGACTGGGCGCCGCTGGCCGTGCAGTACGCCGACTTCGCGCTCTGGCAGCGCGCAGTGCTCGGCACCGAGGAGCAGCCGGATTCGCTGCTCGCCCAGCAGATCTCCTACTGGCGGGAAACGCTGGCCGGGCTCCCGGAGCAGCTGGAGCTGCCCGCCGACCGCCCGCGCCCGCCCGCCGCCTCGAACCGCGGCGCCGTGCTCCGCTTCGAGATCGACGCGCACACGCACGCCGGGCTCACCGCGCTGGCGCACCGCGGCAACGCCACGCTCTTCATGGTGGTGCACGCCGCGCTCGCCGTGCTGCTCGGCAGGCTCTCCGGCACCGCCGACGTCGCCGTCGGCACGCCGACCGCGGGCCGCGGCGAGGCCGCGCTGGACGACGTGATCGGCATGTTCGTCAATACCCTCGTGCTGCGCACCGAGATCGACCCGGCGGCGCCCTTCACCGAGCTGCTCGGCGAGGTCAGGGCGAAGGACGTGGCCGCGTTCGGCCACGCCGACGTCCCGTTCGAGCGGCTGGTCGAGCTGCTCGACCCGGTGCGCTCGCCCGCGCGGCACCCGCTCTTCCAGGTCATGCTGACCTTCCAGAACCTGGCCCGCACCGAGCTGGAGCTGCCCGAGCTGACCGTCGGCGGGCTGGACCTCGCGGTGCCGCTGGCCAAGTTCGACCTGCAGTTCTCGCTCGCCGAGCACCTCGACCGACAGGGCACCGCGCACGGCATCGCGGCCGAGATCACCTACGCCACCGACCTCTTCGACGAGGAGACGATCGCGCGCGTCGCCGCGCGCTTCCAGCGGGTGCTCGCCGCCGTCGCTGCCGACCCGCAGGTGCCGGTCGGCGCCATCGAGCTGCTCGACGCCGACGAGCGGAAGGCGGTGCTCACCGGCTGGAACGACACCGCGCGCGAGCTGCCGGACGGCGAGACGCTGGTCTCGCTCTTCCAGGCGCGGGCCGCCGCCACCCCGGACGCGGTCGCGCTGGTCGGCGCGGACGGCGAGCAGCTCACCTACGCGCAGTTCGCCGCGCGGGTGCACCGGCTGGCCCGGGTGCTCACCGCCGAGGGTGTGGAGCCGGATTCGCTGGTGGCGCTGGCCATCCGGCGCTCGGTGGAGCTGGTCGTCGCCATGTACGCGGTGCTGGAGGCGGGCGCGGGGTACGTCCCGCTCGACCCGGACCAGCCCGCCGACCGGATCGACTACGTGCTGGAGACCGCCCGCCCGGCCATGGTGCTCAGCACCGCGCGCGACGGGTTCAGCACCGCCGCGGCGCCGGTCACCGTGCTGGACACGCTGGATCTCACCGACACCGCCGACACCCCGCTCACCGAGCCGGAGCGCGGCGGCCCGGTGCGCGCAGGCTCGATCGCCTACGTCATCTTCACCTCCGGCTCGACCGGGCGGCCCAAGGGCGTCGCGGTGAGCCACCGCGCCATCGTGAACCGGCTGCTCTGGATGCAGGACGAGTACGCGCTCACCGCCGACGACGCGGTGCTGCAGAAGACGCCCGCCACCTTCGACGTGTCGGTGTGGGAGTTCTTCTGGCCGCTGCAGGCGGGCGCCCGGCTGGTGGTCGCCACCCCGGACGGCCACCGCGACCCGGTGTACCTGGCGGAAACCATCGCCGCGCACGGCATCACCACCGCGCACTTCGTCCCCTCCATGCTCGCGGTCTTCGTCGCCACGCTGGACGAGGCGGCGGGGGCGTCCGGCAGGCACGGGGGGCTGCGCCGGGTCTTCGCTTCCGGCGAGGCGCTGCCCGCGGCGACCGCGGCCAGGCTGCGCGAGCTCACCGGGGCCAGGCTGCACAACCTGTACGGCCCCACCGAGGCCGCGGTCGACGTCACCTACCACGAGGTGGTCGCCGCCGACACGGTGAGCGTGCCGATCGGCCGCCCGGTCTGGAACACCACCCTGTACGTGCTCGACTCCCGGCTGCGGCCGGTGCCGCCCGGCGTCCCCGGCGAGCTGTACCTGGCGGGCAGGCAGCTGGCGCTCGGCTACCTCGGCCGCGCCGACCTGACCGCCGACCGCTTCGTGGCCGATCCCTTCGGCCCGGGCGGCGCGCGCATGTACCGCACCGGCGACCTGGTGCGCTGGAACGCGCGCGGCGAGGTGGAGTACCTGGGCCGCACCGACTTCCAGGTGAAGCTGCGCGGCCTGCGGATCGAACTCGGCGAGATCGAGGCGGCGCTGCTGGAGCAGCCCGGCGTCGACCGCGCGGTGGTCGTGCTGCGCCGGGACACCCCGGCGGGCGAGGCGCTCATCGGGTACGTGGCGGGCGCGGGCGTCGAGCCCGAGGCGGTCCGCACCGCGCTCGGCGCGCGGCTGCCCGGGTACATGGTGCCCGCGGCGCTCGTCGTGCTCGACGAGTTCCCGCTGAACGCCAGCGGCAAGCTGGACCGCAAGGCGCTGCCCGCGCCGGTCTTCGTCGGCGCCACCGGGTTCCGCGCCCCGCGCACCCCGATCGAGCAGACCGTGGCCGACGTCTTCGCGAGCCTGCTCGGCGGCGGCGAGGTCGGGCTGGACGACGACTTCTTCGCGCTCGGCGGCAACTCGCTGCTCGCCACCAGGGTGGTGGCGCGGGTGAACGAGGCGCTGCACGCCGACCTCTCGGTGCGCACCCTGTTCGAGGCGCCGACGGTGGCCGCGCTGGCCGGTCGGATCGTGCCAGGCTCGCGCACCGGTGGCCGCCCCGCGCTGGTCGCCGCCGCGCGCCCGGAGCTGATCCCGCTCTCGCCCGCGCAGCAGCGCATGTGGGTGCTGAACCGGTTCGACCCGGAGTCCGGCGTCTACAACATCCCGTTCGCGCTCCGGCTCACCGGCACGCTGGACCTCGGCGCGCTGGAGCGCTCGGTCTTCGACGTGCTGGAGCGGCACGAAGCGCTGCGCACCAGGTTCCCGGTGGCGGGCCCCGACCAGCAGCCGGTGCAGGAGATCCTCGCCCCCGCGGCGGCGCTGCCCGGCGGGCTGCCGGTGGAGCAGCCCGGCGACCTCATGGGCCGGGTGATCGAGCTGATGTCGGCCGGGTTCGACGTGACCGCGGCGCCGCCGGTGCGGATCGCACTGCTGGAGGGCGACGCCCCGGGCGAATACCTGCTGGTCGTGGTGGTGCACCACATCTCGGGCGACGGCGCGTCGCTGGCGCCGCTGGCCCGCGACCTGATGACCGCCTACCTGGCCCGGCTCGCGGGCGACGCGCCGAACTGGGCGCCGCTGCCGGTGCAGTACGCCGACTACGCGCTCTGGCAGCGCGCGGTGATCGGCACCGACGACGACGAGTCGAGCGTCGCCGCCCAGCAGCTCGGGTACTGGAAGCAGCACCTGGCCGGGCTGACCGGCGCGCTGGAGCTGCCGCAGGATCGGCCGCGCCCCGCGCTGCCCTCCATGCGCGGCGCGGCGAGCACCTTCACGCTGCCCGCCGAGGTGCACGCCGGGCTGGCCAGGATCGCCCGCGAGCACAACGCCTCGCTCTTCATGGTGGTGCACGCGGCGCTCGCGGTGCTGCTGGCCCGGCTCTCCGGCAACCGCGACATCGCCATCGGCACCCCCATCGAGGGCCGCGGCGAGCGCGCGCTGGACGACCTGGTCGGCATGTTCGTCAACACCCTGACGCTGCGCACCGCGGTGGACGCGGGCAGCACCTTCGACGCGCTGCTGGAGCAGGCGCGCGAGGTCGACCTGGCCGCCTTCGCCAACGCCGACCTGCCCTTCGAGCGGATCGTCGAGGTGCTGCTGCCCGGCCGCAGCGCCGCCTTCCACCCGCTCTTCCAGGTGGTGCTCGCCTTCCAGAACACCGAGCAGGCCACGCTCGACCTGCCGGGGCTGCAGGTGTCGGCGCTGGACGCCGGGGCCGCGCAGGCCAAGTTCGACCTGCAGCTCAGCGTCTCGCCGACGCACACCGCGGACGGCGCCCCTGGCGAGCTGGTCGCCCAGTTCACCTACGCCACCGACCTCTTCGACGAGGCCACCGTGGCCGGGTTCGGCCGCAGGCTGGCGCGGGTGTGCGCGGCGGTCGCCGCGGACTCGCAGGTCGTGGTCGGCGACATCGACATCCTGGACGAGGCCGAGCGGGACCGCGCGCTGGCCGCGCCGGAGCCGGAGCCGGTGGCCGCGAGCACCAGGGGCACCGCGCTCACCCAGGCGCTCTCGCTGGCGGTGGAGGACGACCCGGAGGGGCCCGCCGTGGTCTCCGGCGAGGACGCCGTCAGCTACCAGGAGCTCGACGCCAGGTCCTCGCAGCTGGCCAGGGTGCTGATCGGGCGCGGCTGCGGGCCGGGGGTCGGGGTCGCGGTGCGGCTGGAGCGCGGGGTGGAGCAGGCGGTCGCGCTCTGGGCGGTGCTCAAGGCGGGCGCCGCGGTGGTGCCGGTCGGGGTGGACGAGGCGGCGCTCCCGCCCGGCGCCGACATCAAGGTCGGGCTGGTGCTCGGCGCCGCGCCGGGGTCGGCGGAGAGTCTGGAGTGGATCGCGCTGGACGACCCGGCGGTGCGCGCCGAGATCGGCAGCGAGTCCGGGCGGCCGGTCACCTACGCCATCCGGACCAGGGCGCTGCGCGGCGCCGACCCGGTCTTCCTCGGGCCGGTGCCCGCCGCGGTGGCGGGCACCAACGGGGCGACCAGGTCGGTGAGTTACGACGGGCTGGCCGCGATCGTGGACCGGCTGCGCGCGCGCACCGAGCTCACCTTCGAATCGCGGACCTTCCAGCACGGGCGCCCCGAGGCGTTCGCCGCGCTGGTCGAGGTGGCGGCGGCCGGGCTGGCCGGTGCCGCGCTGGTGGTGCCGGAGCACGGCCTCGGCGCCGACCCGGCGGCCGCGCTGGCCGACGAGTGGGTGACCCACCTGCTCACCGACCGCGCCGGTTTCGACCGGATCGACAGCGCTCCGCTGGCCGACCTGCAGGCGGTCGTCCTGGACGAGGGGTCGGTCACCGATCCCGGGCACTGGGCCGAGGTGCCCGCGGTGCTCGGCATGCACGATCTCGCCGGTGGTACCGGCCCCGTCGAGTAAGTGAGTTCTCCCATGCCCCCGGTGCCGCGATGACCCGCCCCGCCCGTACCCGCCCGACCCGCACCAGGGGACCGCGCACGGTCACGCTGCCGCAGCTGCTCGCGACCGCGGTCGAGGCGAACCCGGAGGGTGCGGCGCTGGTCTTCGCCGAGGCGGAGGGGAGCGGCCCCGCGGTTGGTTACGCCGAGCTGGACGCGCGCTCCAGCAGGCTGGCCCGGCTGCTCATCGGGCGCGGGATCGGCCCGGAGGACCTGGTCGCGGTCGGCATCCGGCGCTCGGTGGAGTCGGTGCTCGCGGTCTGGGCGGTGGCCAAGACCGGGGCCGGCTTCGTCCCGGTCGACCCGAACTACCCGGCCGACCGGGTGCGGCACATGCTCACCGACTCCGGCGCCGCGCTCGGCCTCACCGTCGCCGCCGCGCGCGGCGCGCTGCCGGACGACACCGAGTGGCTGGTCCTCGACGACCCCGATACCGTGCGCCGCCTGGCCGAGCAGCCCGCCGACGCGGTCACCCAGGCCGATCGGGGGCGCCCGGTGCGCGCCGAGCACCCGGCCTACGCCATCTACACCTCGGGCTCCACCGGGCTGCCCAAGGGCGTGGTGGTCACCCAGGCCGGGCTGGCCGGGTTCTGCGCCGAGCAGCGCGAGCGGTACGGCGTCGACGCCGGCTCCCGCACGCTGCACTTCGCCTCGCCCTCGTTCGACGCCTCGGTGCTGGAGCTGCTGCTCGCGCTCGGCGGCGGCGCGACCATGGTGGTGGTCGCGCCGGAGGTCTTCGGCGGCACCGAGCTGGCCGAGGTGCTGCGCCGCGAGCGGGTGACGCACGCCTTCGTCACCCCGGCCGCGCTGGCCTCGGTCGATCCGGCCGGGCTGGACCGGCTGCGGGTGGTGGTGACCGGCGGCGAGGCCTGCCCGCCCGACCTCGTGCGGCGCTGGGTCGCCCCGCTGCCGGACGGCACGCAGCGGCACTTCCACAATGCCTACGGCCCCACCGAGGCCACCGTCGCCACCCATATCAGCGCCCCCATGCGCCCCGGCGAGCCGGTGACCATCGGCGCGCCGATCCGCGGCATCGCGGCGCACGTGCTGGACGCCAGGCTCATGCCGGTGCCGGACCGGGTGGCGGGCGAGCTCTACGTGGCGGGCCCGGCGCTGGCCCGCGGCTACCACGGCAAGCCCGGCCTGACCGCCACCCGCTTCGTCGCCGACCCGCTCGGCGCGCCCGGCTCCCGGCTCTACCGCACCGGCGACGTGGTGCGCGGCGCGGGCGCGGGGGAGCTGGAGTACCTGGGCCGCAACGACTTCCAGGTGAAGATCCGTGGCTTCCGGATCGAGCTGGGCGAGATCGACGCGGTGCTCGCCGAGCAGCCGGGTGTCGACTTCGCCGCCACCGTCGGGCACGAGCTGGACAGCGGCGCCACGGTGCTCGTCTCCTACGTGCACGGCGACCGGCCGGACACCGCCGCGCTGGCGAGCGCGGCCGGGCAGCGGCTGCCCGCGCACATGGTGCCCGCGGCGATCGTCGTGCTCGACGAGATCCCGCTCACCCCCGGCGGCAAGCTGGACCGGAGGGCGCTGCCCGCCCCGGTCTTCGCCGCCAGGGAGTTCCGCGCGCCCGCGGGCAGGCTGGAGGAGCTGGTCGCCGGGATCTTCACCGAGCTGCTGCGCGCCAGAGAGATCGGCGCCGACGACGACTTCTTCGAGCTGGGCGGCAACTCGCTGATCGCCACCCAGGTGATCGCCAGGCTGAACGACGCGCTGGAGACCAGGATCCCGGTGCCGGTGCTCTTCGAGGCGCCGACCGTGGCCGGGCTGGCGCTGCGGCTGGTGGAGTTCACCGAGAACCCGGAGCGGCTGGCGCTCACCGCGGGCCCGCGCCCGGACCGCATCCCGCTCTCCCCCGCGCAGCGGCGCATGTGGTTCCTGAACCGCTTCGACCCGGAGTCCACCGCCTACAACATCCCGATCGCGGTGCGGTTCAGCGGCGCGCTCGACGTCGACGCGCTGCGCGCGGCCGTCGCCGACCTGGCCGCCAGGCACGAGGTGCTGCGCACGCTCTACCCGCAGACCGAGGACGGCCCGGTGCAGGTGGTGCTGCCGGTCGCGCAGTCGGTGCCGGAGGTGGAGTACCGCACGGTGCCCGCCGAGCGGCTCCGCGACGCGGTCGCCGAGGTGATCGGCACGCACTTCGACGTCACCGCCGAGGTGCCGCTGCGGGTGGCGCTGATCGCGGTGCGGCGCGCGGACGGCGCGGAGCCGGACGAGCACGCGCTGGCCATGGTGGTGCACCACATCACCGCGGACGGCTCCTCGATCGGGCCGCTCACCCGCGACCTGGTCACGGCGTACGTGGCGCGGGCGGGCGGCGCCGCACCGGAGTGGGCGCCGCTGCCGGTGCAGTACGCCGACTACAGCCTGTGGCAGCAGGAGCTGCTCGGCAGCGAGCGCGACCCGGACTCGGTGGCGGCGCGGCAGATCGCCTTCTGGCAGGACGAGCTGGCCGGGCTGCCGGACCAGATCGAGCTGCCCGCCGACCGGCCGCGCCCCGCGGTGCAGTCCTACGCGGGCGGCATGGTCGAGGTGCGGATCGACGCCGAGACGCACCGGGCCCTCGGCGAGCTGGCCAGGGCCAACGGCGCCACGCTCTTCATGGTCGTGCACACCGCGCTCGCGGTCTGGGCCGGGCGGCTCTCCGGGGCGGACGACGTCGCCGTCGGCACCCCGATCGCGGGCCGCGACGAGGTGGCGCTGGAGCAGCTCATCGGCATGTTCGTGAACACCCTGGTCTTCCGGACCAGGCTGGACCTCGGCGCGCCCTTCACCGAGCTGTTGAAGCGGCAGCGGGACACCGACATCCAGGTCTTCGCGCACGCCGACGTGCCCTTCGAGCGGCTGGTCGAGGTGCTCAACCCGGAGCGCTCCACCGCGCGGCACCCGCTCTTCCAGATCGGGCTCTCCTTCCAGAACCTCGCCCCGACCACCCTCGAACTGCCCGGGCTGACCGTCTCCGGGGTCGACTTCGAGACCGCCATCTCGCAGTTCGACCTGCACTGGATGATCGGCGACGGCTACGACGCCGACGGCGCGCCGACCGGGATCGGCGGCGTCGTCACCTACGCCACCGCGCTCTTCGACGAGTTCACCGTGCGCGGCTTCGTCGACCGCTTCGTGCGGGTGCTGCGCGCCGTCGCGCAGGCACCGGAGACGGCGGTCGGCGACCTGCCGCTGCTGCAGCAGCACGAGCGCGACCGGCTTCTGCTCGCCCGCAACGCCACCGCGCACCCGGTAGACCCGGCGGCCACGCTGGTCGCGCTGCTCGACGCCGCCGTCGCCGAGTCCCCGGCGGGCACCGCGCTGATCGACCCCGCCGGCGGCACGGTCGACTACGCCGCGCTCGGCGCGCGGGTGAACCGGCTGGCCAGGCACCTGATCTCGCTCGGGGTCGGCCCGGAGACCAGGGTGGCGCTCGCGCTCCCGCGCTCGGTGGAGCTGGTCGTCGCCATGTACGCGGTCGCCGTCGCGGGCGGCGCCTACGTGCCGCTCGACCCCGCGCAGCCCGCGCAGCGCACCGGGTACATCCTCGACACCGCGGCCCCCCTCTGCGTCGTCACCGACCTGGCCACCGGCTTCACCGCGCCGGAGACCCCGGTGCTGGTCCTCGACGACCTGCCGCTCGACGGCTACGCCGACGGCCCCGTGCGCGACGCCGAGCGGCGCGCGCCGCTGCGCCCTGCGCACACCGCCTACGTCATCTTCACCTCCGGCTCCACCGGCCGCCCCAAGGGCGTCGCGGTGCCGCACGGCGCCATCGTCAACCAGCTGCTCTGGAAGCGCGCGGAGTTCCGGCTCGGCGCCGAGGACGCGGTGCTGCTCAAGACCGCGGCCACCTTCGACCTCTCGGTGTGGGAGTTCTGGTCCGCCGCGGTGTGCGGCGGCACGCTGGTGATCGCCGACCCCGAGGGGCACCGCGACCCCGGCTACCTGAACGAGCTCATGGCCAGGGCGAAGGTGACCACGCTGCACGTGGTCCCGTCCATGCTGGACGCGCTGCTCACCGAGGCGGACGGCGCGCTGCCCGGCTCGCTGCGCCGGGTGCTCGCCATCGGCGAGGCGCTGCCCGCCGCGGTGGCGCAGCGCTTCCTGCGGGCGAACCCGGCCGCCGAGCTGTTCAACCTCTACGGCCCTACCGAGGCCGCGGTCTCGATCACCGCGCACCGGGTGACCAGCGCCGACCAGCACGCCGTCTCGATCGGCGACCCGGAGTGGAACTCCCAGGTCTACGTGCTCGACGCGCGGCTGAACCCGGTCCCGATGGGCGTGGCGGGCGAGCTCTACCTGGCGGGCGCGCAGCTGGCCCGCGGCTACTTCGGCAGGCCGGACCTGACCGCGGACCGGTTCGTCGCCAACCCGTTCCGGGCCGGGGCCCGCATGTACCGCACCGGCGACCTGGCCGCCTGGAACCCGCTGGGCGAGCTGGAGTACCGCGGCCGCACCGACTTCCAGGTGAAGGTCCGCGGCTTCCGGATCGAGCTGGGCGAGATCGAGGCCGCGCTGCGGGAGCAGCCCGCAGTGGCGCAGGCGGCCGTGCTCGCCAGGCCGGGCCCGGACGGCACCGGCGAGCGGCTGGTGGCCTACCTGGTCGGCGCCGCCGACGTCGACGCGGTGCGCACCGCGCTCGCGGCCAGGCTGCCCAGCTACATGGTGCCCGCCGCCTTCGTCGCGCTGGACGCGCTGCCGCTGACCGTGAACGGCAAGCTGGACCGCGCCGCGCTGCCGGAGCCGCAGGCCGAGCAGGCCGCCTTCCGCGCGCCGGAGGGCAAGGCCGAGCTGGTGCTGGCCGAGGTCTTCACCGAGCTGCTCGGCGTCGAGCGGGTCGGCGCCGACGACGACTTCTTCGCGCTCGGCGGCGACTCCATCGCCTCCATCCAGGTGGTGGCGCGGGCCCGCACCCGCGGCGTGACGATCAGCCCGCGCGAGGTCTTCGAGCACCGGACCGTGGCCGCGCTGGCCGCCGCCGCGACCGCCGAGCCGCCGGACGACGGGCTGCTCCCGCTCACCCCGGACGGGCTGCGGCTGCTCGCCGACGCCCCCGGCGGGATCGAGCTGCGCGCCATCGAGCTGGAGGTCCCGGCGGGCACCGCCACCGACCGGGTCTGGGCCGCCGCCGACGGCGTGCTGGCCAGGCACCCCATGCTCTCCGCGCGGCTGGTGCGCACCGAGGAGGGCGAGCCCGCCTTCGAGCTGGTTCCGCCCGCGGGCCGCCCGGGCGAGCCGTACTGGCTGCTCGACGCCGCCGAGGTGGAGCCCGCCGAGTACGACCAGGTGGTCGAGGCCGTCGCCGCGCAGCTGGACCCGGCCACCGGAGCCAATGCCAGGTTCGTGCTGATCACCCCGGCCGAGCCGAACCGGGGCGGCACGCTGCTCGTGGTGGCGAACGGCCTCGTCGTGGACGACGCCGCGTGGCGGATCGTGGTGGACGAGCTCAGCGCGGCCTGGTCCGGCGGGCACGCCGCGCCCGCGGCCACCGGGGCGGGGTCGGGCGGGTTGATCCGCGCGCTCGCCGCGCGCGCCACCGACCCGGCGACCATGGCCGAGCTGGAGTGGTGGCGCTCCGCCGTGCCGCGCGGCGGCAGGCTGTACCCCGGCGACCTGCGCATCCGCGGCAGGCTCTCGGCCAGGATCACCAGGGAGGCCGCGGGCGCGGTCGCCACCGTCGCCGACGCCTACCACGCGACCGTCGAGGAGGTGCTGCTCACCGCGCTGGCGCTGGCGCTGGCCGACCCCACCGCGCCGGAGCAGATCGGCACCGTGGTCCGGCTGACCGCGGACGCCAGGGTCGGGCTGCCCACCGACTTCAGCGGCGGCGGCACCGACGCCGCCGACCTCGTCGCGGCCTTCACCACCACGTACCCGCTGGCGCTGCGGCTGACCGGGATCGACTTCGCCGAGGTGCTGGACGGCGGCCCGGCCGCGGGCGTCGCGCTCGGCCGGGTCAAGGAGATGTGCCGCGCGGTGCCCGCGGGCGGCGTCGGGTTCGGGCTGCTCCGGCACGCCAACCCGGCCACCGCGGGCGAGATCGCCCGGCTGGACCGCGGCCTGCTCGGGCTGCGCTACCGGGACCTGCGCCCGGCCCGGGTGCGGGCCGACTCACCCGTGGACGACCTGGTGCTCGACCTCACCGTCGACGCCACCACGGACGGCCTCGTCGCCCGCTTCGACTACGCCGCCGCGGTGCTCGACCTGCCCGACGTGCAGACCTTCGCCGAGCGCTGGGTGCGCGCGCTCGGCGGGCTCGCCGAGCACGGCAGGCGCCCGGACGCGGGCGGCCACACGCCCTCCGACTTCCCGCTGGTGTCGCTGGTGCAGCGCGATGTGGACCAGCTCACCCGGGGCTACCCGGAGCTGGCCGACGTCTGGCCGGTGACCCCGCTGCAGTCCGGCATGCTCTTCCACGCGCTGCTCGCCGCGGGCTCGGTGGACGCTTACACCATGCAGTTCGGGCTGCACCTGACCGGGCCGGTGGACGCCACCCGGCTGCGCGCCGCCGCCGAGCTGGTGCTGGTGCGCTACCCGAACCTGCGCGTCGCCTTCGCCGAGGACAGCGCGGGCGAGCCGGTGCAGGTGGTGCTGGACGCGGTCCGGCTGCCGTGGCGCTTCGTCGACCTCGCGCACCTGGCCGAGCGCCCGGCCGAGGCCGCGCGGGTGCGGGTGGTCGCCAACGACCTGGCGACCCCTTTCGACATGCACGCCGCGCCGATGCTGCGCTTCACCCTGATCCGCACCGCCGCCGAGCGGCACCAGCTGCTGGTCACCGCGCACCACATCCTGGTCGACGGCTGGTCCATGCCGCTGCTGCTGCGCGACCTGCTCACGGTGTACGCGCTGGTCGGACGGGTGCGGCGGCCGCTGGGCGAGCCGATCGGCTCGTACCGCGACTACCTGCTCTGGCTCGCCGCGCAGGACCGCGCCGCCGCGCGCACCGCCTGGCAGGCCGCGCTGAGCGGGGTCGACGAGCCCACCGCGCTGGTGGCCGCCGTCCCGGAGCCGGGCGCGGCCGAGGCCGGGGTCGGCGAGGCCGAGTTCACCCTCTCGGTCGCCCGCTCCGAGGCGCTGAGCAGGCTCGCCGCCGAGCTCGGGGTCACGGTGAACACCGTGGTCCAGGCGGCATGGGCGCTGCTCATCGGGCGCAGCACCGACCGGGACGACGTGGTCTTCGGCGCCACCGTCTCCGGCCGCCCGCCGCAGCTGCCCGGGGTGGAGACCCTGGTCGGGCTGTTCGTGAACACCGTCCCGGTGCGGGTCCGGCTGGAACCGGGCAGCACGCTGGCCGGGCTGCTGCGCACGCTGCAGCTGGAGCAGGCGGCGCTGCTCGACCACCACCACATCGGGCTGGCCGAGATCCAGGAGCTCGCAGGCGTCGACCCGCTCTTCGACACGCTCGTGGTCTTCGAGTCCTTCCCGATCGACAAGGCGGCGCTGGAGCGCGCCGGGCTGGAGCAGCCGGGCGGCATCGACGGCATGCACCTGGCCGGGGTGGACGTCGTGAACAACACGCACTACCCGATCACCGTCATGGTGGTGCCCGGCAGGCAGCTGCAGGTGACGCTGAAGCACCGCAGGGAGCTGGTGGACGACGCCGCCGCCGCGCTGCTCGCCGAGCGCTTCGCCGCGGTCATCGACCGCTTCGTGCGCGACCGCAACGCCCGGGTCGCCGAGGTGAACCTGCTGACCGACGCCGAGCGCGCGGTGCTGGCCACGGCGAACGCCACCGAGGTCCCCGAGTTCCTGGACGAGGCGACGCTGCTCACGCTCTTCGACGCGCAGGTGGCGCGGACTCCGGACGCGCCCGCCGTGGTGTACGAGGACACCAAGCTCAGCTACAGCGAGCTGGACCTGCTCTCCCGCGCGCTGGCCCAGGTGCTCACCGAGCGCGGGGTCGGGCCCGGCAGCCTGGTCGGCATCGCCATGCGGCGCTCGCTGGAGCTGGTCGCCTCGATCTACGCGGTGCT
Organism: Nocardia sp. NPDC057353; assembly: GCF_042667085.1. Classification (NCBI taxonomy): domain Bacteria; kingdom Bacillati; phylum Actinomycetota; class Actinomycetes; order Mycobacteriales; family Nocardiaceae; genus Nocardia; species Nocardia sp. NPDC057353. The sequence continues at coordinate 148,504 of NZ_JBHVAK010000005.1, read as the reverse complement.
GCGCACCGGCGCCGCCTACCTCCCGATCGACCCGGACCACCCGGCCGAGCGCAGCGAGCACGTGCTGGCGAGCGCGGCGCCGCTCTGCGTGCTCACCACCGCGCGGGACCGCTTCACCACCGAGGGCGGGGTGCAGGTCGTCGAGCTGGACTCGCTCTGGCTGCCGGACCCGGACTCGCTCGCCGCCGACGAGCCCGCCACCCCCGCGGTCCGGCCGGACGGCGCCGCCTACGTCATCTACACCTCCGGCTCCACCGGCCGCCCCAAGGGCGTGGTGATCACGCACCGGCAGATGGTGAACCAGTTCCGCTGGGCGCAGTGGACCTACCCGCACGGCGCGGGCGACCTGGTGCTGCACAAGACCCCGATCACCTTCGACATCTCCACCTGGGAGCTGTTCTGGCCGCTGCAGACCGGGGCGACGGTGCTGATCGCGGAGCCGGACGGCCACCGCGACCCCGCCTACCTGCTGCGCGAGCTCACCGAGCGGCGGGTCACCGCGGTGCACTTCGTGCCGTCCATGCTGGCGGCCTTCCTGGACGAGATCGCCGAGCTGCCGCAGGTCGCGCTGCCCGCGCTGCGCTGGATCTTCGCCGCGGGCGAGGCGCTCACCGCCGAGCTCGCGGCCCGCTGCGCCGCACTGCTGCCCGATGCCTACCTGGTGAACTGGTACGGCCCGGCCGAGGCCACGGTGGTGACCGCGTACGCGGTGAGCGGCCGGGCGCGGCGCGGCGGCATCCCGATCGGCGCGCCGGTGGCGAACACCGAGGCGCTGGTGCTGGACCGGCAGCTGGCGCCGGTGCCGTTCGGCGCCCCCGGCGAGCTGTACCTCGCAGGCGTGCAGCTGTCCCGCGGCTACGCGAACGCCCCCGCGCTCACCGCCGAGCGCTTCGTGGCGCACGGCGGTGGGCGGCGGCTCTACCGCACCGGCGACGTGGTGCGCTGGCAGCGGCCGGGCGGCGACGGCGCACCGGTGCTGGAGTACTTGGGCCGCAGCGACTTCCAGGTCAAGCTGCGCGGCCAGCGGATCGAGCTGGGCGAGATCGAGAGCGTCTTGCTCGGCCACCCCGCGGTGCGCAAGGCGGTGGTCACGCTGGTGCGCGGCGAGGCAGGCGACCGGCTGGTCGGGTACGTGGTGTCCGAGCCGGAGGCGGGCGACATCCGGCGCGCGGTGCTCGCGCACGCGAAGGCCGCGCTGCCGTCCTACATGGTGCCGTCGGCGCTCGTGCTGCTGGACGCCATGCCGCTCAACGCCAGCGGCAAGTTGGACCGCAAGGCGCTGCCCGCGCCCGAGTTGACCGGCAGGCCGTACCGGGCGGCGCTCTCGCCGCTGGAGCAGACCGTCGCCGGGCTCTTCGCCGAGGTGCTGGAGCTGCCGCGGGCCGGGATGGACGACGACTTCTTCGAGCTCGGCGGCAACTCGCTGCTCGCCACCAGGCTGGTGGCCAGGCTGCGCGCGGTCACCGGCGTCGACGTCCGGGTGCAGTGGCTCTTCGCCGACGCCACGGTCGCCGCGGTCACCACGAAGGTGCGCGCGGTCTCCGCGGGCGAGGTCGAGCCCGAGCACGGGTCGGACGCCGCGCTCGGCGTGCTGCTGCCGCTGCGCGGCGGCGGCAGCCGGGAGCCGCTCTTCTGCCTGCACCCCATGTACGGCCTGGCCTGGAGCTACGCCGGGCTGGCCGGGCACATCGACGCCGACCGCCCGATCATGGGCATCCAGTCGCCCGCGCTCACCGAGGACGGCTACCTGGCCGAAACGCTGCCCGAGATCGCCGAGCGCTACCTGGCCGAGATCCGCGCGGTGCAGCCGCACGGCCCGTACCACCTGCTCGGCTGGTCGCTCGGCGGCATCGTTGCGCACGCCATCGCGACCACGCTGCAGGCGGCGGGCGAGGAGGTCGCGCTGCTGGCCATGCTGGACAGCCACCACGAGATCGACATCTCCGACTTCCGCTCGGCGCTGAAGGCGGCGCTCGGCGAGCTCGGCATCGACGACGCGGTGCTCGGCGCGCTCCCCGACGACCCCGAGCACGACCTCGCCGAACTCACCGACGAGGCGCTGGCGCTGCTGCACGCCGCGGTGCCCGCCGAGGCGGCGGTGCTCACCCCCGAGCGGGTGCGGCGGATCTACCGCAACGCGGTGCGCTCCGCCGAGCTGATCAACCGGTACCGGCCCGAGGTCTTCCGGGGCGCGCTGCAGTACTTCAGCGCCGCCGTCGACCCGCGGCCGGGCGCGGCGGCGGCCTGGCGGCCGTACGTGGACGGCGAGGTGGTCGACCGGCCGGTCCCCGCCACGCACGACCAGATGGCCGACCCGCGCGCGCTCGCCGAGATCGGGCCGCAGCTGAACCGGCTGCTCGATCGCCGCTGACCGGTAGCCGGTTGCTCGCTGTCCAGTTGCTACAGCTGCATCCCCCGCGATGGCGCGGCGGGCGCTCCTGAGACCCGTCTCTCAGCCGTCAGCTTGCGTTTTTCGGGAAGCAACCGGCACCCTGTAAGCGGTCGAAGTCTTCAGAGGACTTCGATCAGGCAATTTATCCCCACATGGTTTGGTGAACGGCGGGTAGGAGCCCATCGCACGCGTTTCGCGGCGATAGGGAACGTTCATCACCGCGGCCTCGCGTGGGGTCTCCGATGCGTGCAGTGCTCTTCGATGACGGGCGGGTAATCGTGTTGCTGGGTGGTATGCGAGAGGGAAGCTCGATCGGCGGGGGGTCCCGCCCGTGACCAGCTCGACCCGGACCAGGCCCACCCGTACCCGCCGCGCCAGGCTGGTCGCGCTCCCGCAGCTCATGGCCGCCGCCGTCGAGGCGAACCCGGGCGGCACCGCCGTGGTCTTCGCAGGCGCGGAGCGCAGCTACGGCAGCCTCGGCTACGCCGAGCTGGACGAGCGCTCGAACCGGCTGGCCCGGCTGCTGCTCGACCGCGGCATCGGCCCCGGCGACCTGGTGGCGATCGGCATCCCGCGCTCGCCGGAGTCGGTGCTCGCGGTCTGGGCGGTGGCCAAGACCGGGGCGGGCTTCGTCCCCGTCGACCCGCGCTACCCGAGCGACCGGGTCGCCTACATGGTCCGCGACTCCGGCGCGGTGCTCGGGCTGACGGTGAGCGGGGAGCGCGCCGGGCTGCCCCGCGAGGTCGAGTGGCTGACCATCGATACCCCGGCCGCGCAGCGCTTCTCGCTGGAGCCGATCTCCTCCGCCGACCGGCCGCGGCTGCTGCGCGCCACCGACGCGGCCTACGTCATCTACACGTCGGGTTCCACCGGCCGCCCCAAGGGCGTCGTCGTCACCCAGGCCGGGCTGAAGGGGTTCTGCGACGAACAGCACGAGCGGTACCGGGTCGGCACCGACTCCAGGACGCTGCACTTCGCCTCGCCCTCGTTCGACGCCTCGGTGCTGGAACTGCTGCTCGCGCTGGGCGGCGCCGCCACCATGGTGGTGGTCGACCCGGCGATCGTCGGCGGCGACGAGCTGGCCGGGCTGCTGCGCCGGGAGCGGGTGACGCACGCCTTCATCACCCCGGCGGTGCTCGCCTCGCTCGACCCCGCGGGGCTGGACGAGCTGCGCGTCGTGGTCGCCGGCGGCGAGGCCTGCCCGCCGGAGCTGGTGCGGCGCTGGGTGCAGCCGCGCGGCAACGGCCGGTTCCGCGAGTTCTACAACGGCTACGGCCCCACCGAGACCACCATCATGACCAATATCAGCGGCCCGCTGGTGCCGGGCGAGACGGTCACCATCGGGGCGCCGATCCGGCGCGTGGTCGCGTATGTGCTGGACGAGCGGCTCGGCCCGGTGCCGGAGGGGGTGGCGGGCGAGCTGTACCTCACCGGTGCGCAGCTGGCGCGCGGCTACCACGAGCGGCGCGGGCTCACCGCGGCCAGGTTCGTGGCGAACCCGTTCGACGACGGCGGCTCCCGGCTCTACCGCACCGGCGACCTGGTGCGGCGGCTCGCCTCCGGCGACCTGCAGTACCTCGGGCGCAACGACTTCCAGGTGAAGGTCCGCGGCTTCCGGATCGAGCTCGGCGAGATCGACGCGGTGCTCGCCGCGCACGAGACGGTCGACTTCGCGGTGACCACCGGCCACCAGCAGGCGAACGGCGCCACCGTGCTCGTCGCCTACGTGCACGCGGCCGCGGGCGCCGCGGTCGAGCCCGCCGAGCTGACGGCGTGGGCGGAGTCCAGGCTGCCCGCGCACATGGTGCCGACCGCGATCGTCGTGCTCGACGCCATCCCGCTGACCCCGGTCGGCAAGCTGGACCGGGCCGCGCTGCCCGCGCCGGTGCTGGAGCACCGCGCCTACCGGGCCCCGGAGACCGAGGTGCAGCGGGTGGTCGCCGGGGTGATCGCGGCGGTGCTCGACACCGACGGGATCGGGCTGGACGACGACTTCTTCGAGCTGGGCGGCAACTCGCTGCTCGCCACCCAGGTCGCCACGCGAATCGGCGCGGCGCTGGAGACCAGGGTCCCGGCGCGCGCGCTGTTCGAGAACAGCACGGTGGAGAAGCTGGCGGCCGCGGCCGAGCAGCTGGCGGGCCGCGGTGCCAGGCCCGCGCTGACCGCGGGGCCGCGGCCCGCGCGGGTGCCGCTCTCGCCCGCGCAGCAGCGCATGTGGTTCCTGAACCGGTTCGACAGCCACTCGGCGGCGTACACCATCCCGGTGGCGGTGCGGCTGCACGGCGAGGTGCGGGTCGAGGCGCTGACCGCGGCGATCGAGGATGTGGTGCGGCGGCACGAGGTGCTGCGCACGGTCTACCCGGAGACCGACACCGGGCCGATGCAGGTGGTGCTGCCCGCGAGCGCGGTGCCCGCACCCGACGTCCGGCGGGTGTCGGCGGCGGAGCTGCCCGCCGCGCTGGCCGAGCTGATCGCCACCTCCTTCGACGTCACCACCGAGGTGCCGCTGCGGGTCGCCGTGTTCGAACTCGGCGCGGACGAGTGGGTGCTGGCCATGGCGATCCACCACGTCAGCGGCGACGGCTCCTCGATCGCCCCGCTGACCAGGGACCTCATGGTTGCCTACGCGGCCCGCGCCGCGGGGGAGGAGCCGGGCTGGGCGCCGCTGCCGGTGCAGTACGCCGACTACAGCATCTGGCAGCGCGCGCTGCTCGGCGCCGAGGACGACCCGGAGTCGGTCGCGGCCGCGCAGATCGCGCACTGGCGGGCGGCGCTCGCCGACCTGCCGGAGCAGCTGGAGCTGCCGACCGACCGGCCCCGGCCGCCGGTGCAGTCCTACGCGGGCAGCTCGGTGCCGGTGGTGATCCCGGCCGCGACCCACCTGGCCCTGACCGAGCTGGCACGGGCAGGCGGCGCGACGCTGTTCATGGCGCTGCACACCGCGCTCGCGGTGCTGCTGGCCCGGCTGGCGGGCACCGACGACGTCGCGGTGGGCACGCCGATCGCGGGCCGCGGCGACGCCGTGCTCGACGACCTGATCGGCATGTTCGTGAACACCCTCGTGCTGCGCACTCGGCTGGCGCCGGGCGACCGCTTCGACGAGGTGCTGGCCAGGCAGCGGGAGAGCGACATCCAGGCCTTCGCCAACGCCGACGTCCCGTTCGAGCGGCTGGTCGAGGTGCTCGACCCGGCCCGCTCGCAGAGCAGGCACCCGCTGTTCCAGGTCGGGCTCTCCTTCCAGAACTTCGGCACCACCGAGTTCGAGCTGCCCGGGCTCACGCTCTCCGGCCTCGACCTGGAGATCGAGCTGTCCCAGTTCGACCTGCACCTCGTGGTGAGCGACGAGTACGCGGAAGACGGCGCGCCCGCGGGCATCTCCGGCGTGCTGACCTACGCGACCGCGCTCTTCGACCGCGGGACCGCGGAGCAGCTGGTCGGCCGCTTCCTCCGGCTGCTCGACGCGGTCGTCGCCGAGCCGGGCATCCCGGTCGGCGACATCCCGCTCATGGACGCCGAGGAGCAGCGGCGCGCCCTGGCGTGCAACGCGACCGCGCACCCGGTGCGCTGGACCCGGCTGCACCAGGGCTTCGACGAGCACGCCGCCGTGGCGCCCGACGCCACCGCGCTGGCGGGCGAGTTCGGCGAGATCGGCTACGGCGAGCTCTCCGCGGCCGCGAACCGGGTGGCGCGGCTGCTGCGCGCCACCGGCGTCGGCCCCGAGGTCTCCGTGGTGCTCGCGCTGCCGCGCGGCCCCGAGCTGGTCACCGCCATGCTCGGGGTGCTGCGCGCCGGTGGCGCCTTCGTCCCGCTCGACCCCGCGCATCCGGCCGACCGCGTGCGGCACATCCTCGACACCACCCGCCCCGCGGTGCTGATCGCCGAGCCCGGCGCCCGGCTCCCGGTCGAGCCGAGCCCGCGGACCACCCGGCTGACCGTCGCCGACGCCGCCGGGTACCTCGGCGACCCGCTGCCGCAGGACACCGTCCCGGACCGGCGGCACCCGGCCTACACGCTGTTCACCTCCGGCTCCACCGGGCGGCCCAAGGGCGTGACCGTGCCGCACGGCGCCGCCGCCAACCAGATCGCCTGGCTGGTCGCCGCGTACGGCATCGGCCCGGCCGACCGCTACCTGCAGAAGACCGCGCCCACCTTCGACCTGTCGATCTGGGGCTTCTTCGCGCCGCTCGCGGCGGGGGCGCGGATGGTGCTGGCGGAGGAGGGCGGGCAGCGCGACGCCCGCTATATCGCCGAGCTGATGCACCGGCACGGCGTCACCGTCACCGACTTCGTGCCGTCGCTGCTCGCGGTCTTCGCCGAGCACGCCGAGCCTGCGGAGCTGACGGCGCTGCGCGACGTCTTCGTCATCGGCGAGGCGCTGCACCCGGAGACGGTGGCGGCGTTCCGGCGGGTGAGCCGGGCCCGGCTGCACAACCTGTACGGCCCGACCGAGGCCGCGGTCTCGATCACCGCGCACGCGGTCACCGAGCGCGACACCGCGGTGGTGCCGATCGGCGCGCCGGAGTGGAACAGCACCGCCCACGTCCTCGACGCCAGGCTCCGGCCGGTGCCGCCCGGCGTGCGCGGCGAGCTGTACCTGGGCGGCGCGCAGCTGGCGCGCGGCTACGCGGGCCGCCCCGACCTGACCGCGGAGCGCTTCGTCGCCGACCCGTTCGGCGCCGGGACGCGGCTCTACCGCACCGGCGACCTGGTGACCAGGCGCGCCGACGGCGAACTCGTCTACGCGGGCCGCGCCGACTTCCAGGTCAAGTTCCGCGGCCAGCGCATCGAGCTCGGGGAGATCGAGACCGCGCTGCGGGCCGTGGACGGGGTGGCGCAGGCGGTGGTGCTGGTCGCCGACGGGGACGTGGGCCAGTTCCTGGCCGGGTACGTGACCCCGGAGCCCGGGCGCGACCTCGACGGCGACGCCGTCCGGGATGCGGTGCGCGGCGCGGTGCCCGGGTACATGGTGCCCGCGGTGGTCACCGTGCTGCCGCGCTTCCCGCTCAACCCGTCCGGGAAGCTGGACCGGAGAGCGCTGCCGGTCCCCGCCTTCCGGGCGCGGGAGTTCCGCGCCCCGGTGACCCCGGTCGAGGAGCTGGTCGCCGGGGTGTACGGCGAGGTGCTCCGGCTGGAGCGGGTCGGGGCCGACGACGACTTCTTCGAGCTCGGCGGCAACTCGCTGCTCGCCACCCAGGTCGCGGCCAGGATCGGCGCCGCGCTGGACACCACGCTGCCGGTGCGCGCGCTCTTCGAGGCGGGCAGCGTCGCCGCGCTCGCCGCCCGCGCCGAGCAGCACGCGGGCAGCGGCGGCCGCCCGGCCCTGACCGGCGTGTGCAGGCCGGATCCGGTGCCGCTCTCGCTGGCCCAGCAGCGCATGTGGTTCCTGAACCGCTTCGACCCGGACTCGGCGGTCTACAACATCCCGATCGCGGTCCGGCTCAGCGGCGACCTCGACACCGCCGCCATGGCGGGCGCCGTGCGCGACCTGGTGACCAGGCACGAGGTGTTGCGGACCGTCTACCCGGAGACCGAGGACGGCCCGGTGCAGCGCGTGCTCCCCGCGGACTCGGCGGTCGCCGGGCTCTACCCGGTGCCGGTGCGGCCCGGCGAGGTCGCGGAGCGGGTGGCGCGGATCGCCACCGCGGGCTTCGACGTGACCGCCGAGGTGCCGCTGCGGATCGCGCTCTTCGAGGTGGCGGGGGCCGCCGAGTACGTGCTGGTCTTCGTCGCACACCACATCGCCGCGGACGGCTGGTCGGTGGGCCCGCTGACCCGCGACCTCATGGTGGCCTACGCGGCGCGGGCCGCGGGCGCCGCGCCGGAGTGGACCCCGCTGCCGGTGCAGTACGCCGACTTCAGCGCCTGGCAGCGGGAGCTGCTCGGCGCCGAGGACGACCCGTCGAGCCTGCTCGCCCAGCAGACCGGGTACTGGCGGGAGACGCTCGCGGGGCTGCCCGACGAGCTGGCGCTGCCGACCGACCGGCCGCGGCCCCCCGCCTCGCAGTTCGCCGGGGCGAGCCTGGACTTCGAGATCCCCGAGGAGCTGCACCGCGGACTGAAGCAGCTCGCCGCCGAGCACAATGCCACGCTCTTCATGGTGGTGCAGGCCGGGTTGGCGGTGCTGCTGGCCCAGCTCTCCGGCACCGACGACATCGCCATCGGCACCCCGGTGGCCGGTCGCGGCGAGGCCGAGCTGGACGACCTGATCGGCATGTTCGTCAACACCCTCGTGCTGCGCACCCCCGTCGCGCCCGGGGACGGGTTCGACACGCTGCTGCGCCGGGTCAGGGAGACCGATCTCGCGGCCTTCGCGCACGCGGACGTTCCGTTCGAGCGGCTGGTCGAGGTGTTGGCGCCGCCGCGCTCGCAGGCGCGGCACCCGCTCTTCCAGACGGCGCTGACGCTGGTCAACGCCCCGGCGACCGAGTTCGAGCTGCCCGGGCTGAAGGTCGCGGGCATCGAACCGCCCGCGCAGCCGGCCAAGTTCGACCTGCAGTGGACGCTGCAGGAGCGGCGGGCGGGCGGCATGGCGGGCTCGGTGATCTACGCGACCGACCTGTTCGACGCGGAGACGGCGCAGTCGTTCGCCGAGCGGTTCGTCCGGGTGCTGGCCGCGGTGGTGGCCGATGCCGCGGCCCCGGTCGGCTCGGTCTCGCTGCTCGCTCCCGCCGAGCACGCCGACCTGGTGTCCAGGGCCTATCCGCCGCCGCCGTCGCAGCGGCTGCTGCCCGAGCTGTTCACCCTCGGCGCGCCGGACGCGACGGCGGTGGTCTTCGAGGGGCGGACCCTGACCTACCGGGAGCTGAACGAGCGCGCGAACCGGCTGGCCCGGCTGCTGATCGCGGCGGGCGTCGGGGCCGAGGACGTTGTCGCGCTGGCGATCCCGCGCTCGATCGAGTCGGTGGTCGCGGTCGCGGCGGTGTCCAGGACGGGCGCGGCCTTCCTGCCGATCGACTCCAGGAACCCGGTCGACCGGATCGAGTTCATGATCGCCGACTCCGGCGCCCGGATCGGGCTGACCGCGAGCGGCGTGCGCAGGACGCTGCCGGACACGACGTGGTGGCTGGTGGTGGAGGACCTCGATACCCGCGGCTTCGACGCCGCGCCGGTCACCGATGCCGATCGGCGGGTGCCGCTGCACCCGGACCACCCGGTGCACGTCATCTACACCTCCGGCTCCACCGGCCGCCCCAAGGGCGTCGTGGTGAGCCACCGGGCACTCGCGAATTTCGCCGCTGACCAGGACGGACGCTTCGGGCTGAGCGCGCGCACCAGGGCGCTGCACTTCGCCTCGCCCTCGTTCGACGCCTCGCTGCTCGAGCTCTGCCTCGGAATCCTGCGCGGGGGCACGCTGGTGGTGGTGCCGCAGACCGTGTACGGCGGTGAGGAGCTGTCGGAGCTGATCCGCGAGCAGCGGGTGACCCATGCCGTCATCCCGCCCGCCGCGCTGGCGACCTTCGACCCCTCCGGACTGGACACGCTGCGCGTGGTCATCGCCGGTGGCGAGGCCAGCCCGCCGGAGCTGATCGCCCGGTGGGCGGTCCCGCTGCCGGACGGCACCGTACGGGCCTACCACAACGGCTACGGCCCCACCGAGACCACGGTCGACAGCAATATCAGTGCTCCGCTGCTGCCGGGCGCGCGGGTGACGATCGGTGAGCCGCAGCACGGGACGCAGTCGCTGGTGCTGAACGCGCGGCTGCAGCCGGTGCCGGTTGGGGTGGCCGGTGAGCTGTACATCGGTGGCGTGCAGCTGGCGCGCGGCTATCTCGCCAGGCCCGGGCTCACCGCCGACCGCTTCGTCGCCAACCCCTACCGCGAGGGCGAGCGCATGTACCGCACCGGCGACGTGGTGCGCTGGACCCGCGGCGGCGAGGTCGAGTACGTCGGCCGCTCCGACTTCCAGGTCAAGATCCGCGGCTTCCGGATCGAACTCGGCGAGATCGACACCGCGCTCGCCGCGCACCCGAGCGTCGACGTCGCCGTCACCATCGGCCACCGCGGCGAGACCGGGGTCGCGAACCTGGTCTCCTACGTGGTCGCCGCGCGCGGCCGCACGGTCGACACCGGCGCCCTGGCCGCGCACCTGCGCGAGACGCTGCCGGTCTACATGATCCCCGCGGCCATCGTGGTGCTGGACCGGCTGCCGCTGACCACCGTCGGCAAGCTGGACCGCAAGGCGCTGCCCGAGCCGGTCTTCACCTCCGAGGTCGCTTTCCGTGCGCCGCGCACGCCGATCGAGCAGACCGTCGCCGATGTCTTCGGCCGGGTGCTCGCCGTCGAGCGGGTCGGGCTGGACGACGACTTCTTCACCCTCGGCGGCAATTCGCTGCTCGCCACCCGGGTAGCCGCCCGGCTCGGGGCTGCGCTGGACACCAGGGTGCCCGTGCGCACCCTCTTCGAGTCCTCGACCGTCGGTGAGCTCGCCGCGGTGCTGGAGCGGGAGCGCGGCACCGGCGCCCGCCCCGCCCTGGTCGCGGTCGAGCGGCCGGAGCGGATTCCGCTCTCGCTGGCCCAGCAGCGCATGTGGTTCCTGAACCGCTTCGACCCGGACTCGGCGGTGTACAACGTGCCGATCGCGGTCCGGTTGACCGGCGAGCTCGACACCGCCGCCATGGCCGGGGCCGTGCGCGACCTGGTGGCCAGGCACGAGGTGCTGCGGACCGTCTACCCGGAGACCGAGGACGGGCCGGAGCAGCGGGTACTCCCGGTCGGCGCGGTGGACATCGCGCTCACCCCGGTGCCGGTGGCGGCCGACGAGGTGCCTGCCAGGGTCGCCGAGCTCGTCACCGCCGGTTTCGACGTGACCGCCGAGGTGCCGCTGCGGGTGGCGCTCTTCGAGGTGCCGGGGGCGGGCGAGTACGTGCTGGTCTTCGTCGCGCACCACATCGCGACGGACGGGTGGTCCATGAGCCCGCTCACCCGCGACCTCATGGTGGCCTATGCCGCGCGGGCGGCGGGGGCCGCGCCGGAGTGGGCGCCGCTGCCGGTGCAGTACGCGGATTTCAGTGTGTGGCAGCGGGAGCTGCTCGGGGCGGAGGACGACCCGTCGAGCCTGCTCGCGACGCAGACCGGGTACTGGCGGGCGGCGCTGGCCGGGCTCCCGGACGAGCTGGCGCTGCCGACCGACCGGCCGCGGCCGAGTGCCTCCCGGTTCGCCGGGGCGAGCGTGGATTTCGAGATCTCCGAGGAGCTGCACCGGGGTCTGCGGCAGCTGGCCGCCGAGCACAATGCCACGCTCTTCATGGTGGTGCAGGCCGGGTTGGCGGTGCTGCTGGCCCAGCTCTCCGGCGGTGACGACATCGCCATCGGCACGCCCGTGGCGGGCCGCGGCGAGGCCGAGCTGGACGACCTGATCGGCATGTTCGTGAACACCCTCGTGCTGCGCACGGCGGTGCTGCCGGAGGACGGCTTCGCCGCGCTGCTGCAGCGGGTCAGGGAGACCGACCTGGCGGCCTTCGCGCACGCGGACGTGCCGTTCGAGCGGTTGGTGGAGGTGCTGGCGCCGCCGCGCTCGCAGGCCAGGCACCCGCTCTTCCAGACGGCGCTGACGCTGGTCAACGCCCCGGTGACCGAGTTCGAGCTGCCGGGCTTGAAGCTCGCGGGCATCGAACCGCCCGCGCTGCCCGCCAAGTTCGACCTGCAGTGGACGCTGCGGGAGCTGCTGACCGCCGATGGCGCCGCCACGGGGATCGCCGGTTCGGTGCTCTACGCGACCGACCTGTTCGACGAGCGGACGGCGCGCTCGTTCACCGAGCGGTTCGTCCGGGTGCTGGCCGCGGTGGTGGCCGATGCCGCGGCCCCGGTCGGCTCGGTCTCGCTGCTCGCTCCCGCCGAGCACGCCGACCTGGTGTCCAGGGCGTGCCCGCCGCCGCCCGCGCCGCGGCTGCTGCCCGAGCTGTTCGAGACCGGGCTGCCGGATGCGGCAGCCGTGGTCTTCGAGGGGCGGACCCTGACCTACCGCGAGCTGAACGAGCGCGCGAACCGCCTGGCCCGGCTGCTGATCGCGGCGGGCGTCGGCGCCGAGGACGTTGTCGCGCTGGCGATCCCGCGCTCGATCGAGTCGGTGGTCGCGGTCGCGGCGGTGTCCAGGACGGGCGCGGCCTTCCTGCCGATCGACTCCAGGAACCCGGTCGACCGGATCGAGTTCATGATCGCCGACTCCGGCGCCCGGATCGGGCTGACCGCGGGCGGCGTGCGGGCGCAGCTGCCGCGCACGTCCTGGTGGCTGGAGCCCGCGGAGTCGGAGCTGCGCGAGTTCGACGGCGGGCCGGTCACCGATGCCGACCGGCGGGTGCCGCTGCACCCGGACCACCCGGTGCACGTCATCTACACCTCCGGCTCGACCGGGCGCCCCAAGGGCGTCGTGGTGAGCCACCGGGCGCTGGCCAACTTCGCCGCGGACCAGGATCGGCGTTTCGGGCTCAGCGCGCAGACGCGGGCGCTGCACTTCGCCTCCCCGTCGTTCGACGCCTCGCTGCTGGAACTCTTCCTGGCGATCCTGCGCGGCGGGACTCTGGTGGTGGTGCCGCAGAGCGTCTACGGCGGCGAGGAGCTCTCCGAGCTGATCCGCGAGCAGCGGGTGACCCATGCCGTCATCCCGCCCGCGGCGCTGGCGACCTTCGACCCCGCGGGGTTGGACACGCTGCGGCTGGTGATCGCGGGCGGCGAGGCCAGCCCGCCGGAGCTCATCGCCCGGTGGGCGGTCCCGCTCGCCGACGGGACCGTGCGGGCGTACCACAACGGCTACGGCCCGACCGAGACCACGGTGTGCAGCAACACCAGCGCGCCGCTGGTGCCCGGCGAGACGGTGACCATCGGCGGCCCGCAGGACGGCACGCAGTCGCTGGTGCTGAACGCGCGGTTGCAGCCGGTGCCGGTGGGGGTGGCCGGTGAGCTGTACATCGCGGGTGTGCAGCTCGCGCGGGGTTACCATGCGCGGCCGGGGCTCACCGCCGACCGGTTCGTCGCCAACCCGTACCGGAGCGGCGAGCGCATGTACCGCACCGGCGACGTGGTGCGCTGGACCCGCGGCGGCGAGGTCGAGTACGTGGGCCGCTCGGACTTCCAGGTCAAGATCCGCGGCTTCCGGGTCGAGCTGGGCGAGATCGACGCCGTGCTCGCCGCGCACCCGAGCGTGGACTTCGCGGTCACGGTCGGGCACCGCGGCGAGACCGGGGTCGCGAACCTGGTCTCCTACGTCGTCGCCGCCCGCGGGCACGTGATCGACACCGGGGCGCTGGCCGCGCACGTCCGCGAGACGCTGCCCGCCTACATGGTCCCCGCCGCCTTCACGGTGCTCGACCGGCTGCCGCTGACCACCGTCGGCAAGCTGGACCGCAAGGCGCTGCCGGAGCCGGTCTTCGCCTCCGAGCAGGTCTTCCGGGAGCCGCGGACGCCGATCGAGCAGACCGTCGCCGAGGTGTACGGCCGGGTGCTCGCCGTGGAGCGGGTCGGGCTGGACGACGACTTCTTCGCCCTCGGCGGCAACTCGCTGCTCGCCACCCAGGTGGCCGCCCGGCTCGGGGCCGCGCTGGACTCGCGGGTGCTGGTCCGCACCCTCTTCGAGGCCTCGACAGTCGGGGAGCTCGCCGCGGTGCTGGAGCGCGAGGCGGGCAGCGGTGCCAGGCCCGCGCTCACCGCGGGGGAGCGGCCGGAGCGGATTCCGCTCTCGCTGGCGCAGCAGCGCATGTGGTTCCTGAACCGCTTCGACCCGGACTCGGCGGTCTACAACGTGCCGATCGCGGTCCGGCTCACCGGCGTGCTCGACGTCGCCGCCCTCGGCGCCGCGGTGCGCGATGTCCTGACCAGACACGAGGTGCTGCGGACGGTCTACCCGGAGACCGAGGACGGGCCGGAGCAGCGGGTGCTGCCCGCGGCCGAGGTGCTGCCCGAGCTGCCGGTCGTGCCGGTGCCCGCCGCCGCGCTCCCCGCCGAGCTGCGCGCGATGGTGTCCGGTGGCTTCGACGTCACCGCGGCGGCGCCGCTGCGCGTGGCGCTGTACGCGCTCGACCCGCCCCCCGGCCGGGACGCCGAGTACGTGCTGGTCTTCGTGGCGCACCACATCGCCGTGGACGGCTGGTCGGTCGGGCCGCTCACCCGGGACCTCATGGTCGCCTACATCGCCAGGTCCGGGCAGGCGGCGCCGGAGTGGGCGCCGCTGCCGGTGCAGTACGCCGACTACAGCATCTGGCAGCGCCGGGTGCTCGGCGACGAATCCGACCCGGAGAGCGTGCTCGCCACCCAGGCCGAGTACTGGCGCCGCACGCTCGCCGGGCTCCCCGAGGAGCTCGGGCTGCCCACCGACCGGCCGCGGCCCCGCACCGCGGGCTTCGCCGGCGCCCGCGCGCCCTTCGCCGTCGACGCCGAGCTGCACGCGGGCATCCTGCGGCTGGCGGCCGAGCGCCAGGCCACCGTGTTCATGGTGGTCCAGGCGGCGCTCGCGGTGCTGCTGGCGCGGCTGGCCGGGACGACGGACGTGGTGCTGGGGACGCCGGAGGCAGGCCGCGGCGAGGCGGAGCTGGACGACCTGGTCGGGATGTTCGTGAACACCGTGGTGCTGCGGACGCCGGTCGAGCCGGACGACGACTTCGACGCGGTGCTGGCGCGGGTGCGGGAGACGGACCTGGGTGCCTTCGCGCACGCCGACATCCCGTTCGAGCGGCTGGTCGAGCTGCTCGACCCGGTGCGCTCGCAGGCGCGGCACCCGCTGTTCCAGGTCGCGCTCTCGCTGACCAACCTGCCCACCTCGAGCTTCGAGCTGCCGGGGCTGCGGCTCGGCGCGGTGCCGACCGACGAGGTCGTCGCCAAGTTCGACCTGCAGTGGACGCTCGTCGAGCGGCACGGCCCCGACGGCGAGCCCGCGGGTATCGACGGCATGGTCGACTACGCCACCGACCTCTTCGACCACGGCACGGTCGTGTCCTTCGCCGACCGCTTCCTGCGGGTACTCCGCGGCGTGCTAGCCGACCCGTCGGTGACCGCGGGCGCGGTCGAGCTGCTCGACCCCGCCGAGCAGGTGGACCTGGTGTCGCGCGCCGGGGCGGCCGCGGTCGCGCCGCGGCTGCTGTCCGAGCTGTTCACGCTCGGTGCGCCGGACGCGCCCGCGGTGGTCTTCCAGGGGGAGACGCTCACCTACGGCGAGCTGAACGCGCGCTCGAACCGGCTGGCGCGGGTGCTCGTCGCCGCGGGCGTCGGAGCCGAGGACCTGGTCGCGGTCGCCGTGCCGCGGTCGGCCGATTCGGTGCTCGCCGCCTCGGCGGTCACCAGGACCGGGGCCGCCTTCGTGCCGATCGACCCGAACTACCCGGCCGACCGCATCGCGCACATGGTCACCGACAGCGGCGCGCCGATCGGGGTCACGGTGCGGTCGGTGCGCGACCGGCTGCCGGACTCGGTGCGCTGGCTGGTGCTGGAGGACCTGGACGCTGCCGCCTACGACGCCGCGCCGCTGACCACCGCCGAGCTGGTCCGCGCCCCGCGCCCGGAGCACCCGGCCTACGTCATCTACACCTCCGGCTCGACCGGCGCCCCCAAGGGCGTCGTGGTCACGCACGCGGGGCTGGCGAACTTCGCGACCGAGCAGGCCGAGCGGTATGGCCTCGACGCGCGGACCCGCGCGCTGCACTTCGCCTCGCCGAGCTTCGACGCCTCGATCCTCGAGCTGCTCCTCGCGCTCGCGCGGGGCGGGGCGCTGGTCGTCGCGCCGCCCGACGTCTACGGCGGCGCCGAGCTCGCCGAGCTCATCCGGCGCGAGCGCGTGACGCACGCCTTCATCACCCCCGGCGCGCTGGCGACCTTCGACGGGCGCGGCCTGGATTCGCTGCGGGTCCTGGTGGCCGGTGGCGAGGCGTGCCCGCCGGAGCTGGTCGCGAAGTGGGCGGCCCCGCTGCCGGACGGCACGGTTCGGGCGTTCCACAACGGCTACGGGCCGACCGAGACGACCATCATGACCAATATCAGCGCCCCGCTGGTGCCGGGGGAGCCGGTCACGATCGGCGGCCCCACCCGCGGGATGCGGTCGCTGGTCCTGGACGCGCGGCTGCGGCCGGTGCCGGTGGGGGTGGCGGGCGAGCTGTACCTGTCCGGTATCCAGCTCGCGCGCGGCTACCACGCGCGGCCCGGGCTCACGGCGGCGCGGTTCGTGCCGAACCCGCACGTCCCGGGAGAGCGGATGTACCGCACCGGCGACGTCGTGCGCTGGACCCGCGCGGGCGAGGTCGAGTACCTCGGCCGCTCCGATTTCCAGGTCAAGGTGCGCGGCTTCCGCATCGAGCTGGGCGAGATCGACGCGGCGCTGGCCGCGCACCCGGATGTCGACTTCGCGGTCACCGTCGGGCACGGCGGCGCGGCCGCGACCGTCCTGGTCGCGTACGTGGTCGCGGCGCCCGGCCGCGCGCTCGACCTGCCCGCGCTCGGCACCCACCTGCGGGAGCGGCTGCCCGGGTACATGGTGCCGTCCTCGATCACCGTGCTGGATCGGGTGCCGCTGACCCCGGTGGGGAAGCTGGACCGCGGTGCGCTGCCGGCGCCGAGCTTCGAAGCCGACCGGTACCGCGCGCCGTCGACCCCGGCCGAGGAGACCGTCGCCGCGGTCTTCGCCGAGGTGCTCGGCGTCGAGCTGGTCGGCGCCGACGACGACTTCTTCGAGCTGGGCGGCACCTCGCTCAGCGCCACCAGGGTCGTCACCCGGCTGCGCGAGCGCACCGGCACCGAGCTCAAGGTCGCCGCCTTCTTCGACGACCCCACCGTCGCCGGTATCGCGGCCAGGGTGGTCGCGGCGCACTCCGGGGACGAGGCCGCGCTGGGGGTGCTGCTGCCGATCCGGCGCACGGGCGGCAGGCCGCCGCTCTTCTGCTTCCACCCCTACACCGGGCTGGCCTGGAGCTTCGCCGGGCTGACCCACTTCCTCCCCGCCGACCAGCCGATCTACGGCCTGCAGACGCCCGCGCTCGCCGAGGAGGGCTGGCACCCGGAATCGCTCGACGACTTCGTCACCCGGTACCTGGCGGAGATCAGGAAGGTGCAGCCGGAGGGGCCGTACCGGCTGCTCGGCTGGTCCATCGGCGGAGTGCTGGCGCACGCCGCCGCGGTCCGGCTGCAGCGCGAGGGCGCCGAGGTCGAGCTGCTCGCCGTCCTGGACGGCACGCCCGAGGTGGATCTCGGCGACTTCCGGCGGGCGGTGCGCTCCGCCTTCGCCGAGGTCGGGATCGCGCCCGAGGCACTGCCGCCGGAGGAGGAGCTGGGTGCGCTGAGCGACGAGGCGCTCGAGGTGCTGGCCGCGGGCATCCCCACCGAGCTGGCGGTGCTCGACGCCGACCGGCTGCGGCGGATCTACCGCGGCGCCATGACCGTCGTCGAGCTTGCCACCCGGTACGACCTCGGCGTCTTCCGCGGCCGGATCGAGTTCTTCCGCGCGACGAAGACCGACCGCGGCGGGGCGCTCGTCACCCCCGCCGCGTGGTGGCCCTACACCGACACCGCCGTCGCCGACCACCCGGTCGACGCGACACACCTGCTCATGACCACCCCGGAGGCCTTCGCCCGACTGACCCCGACCCTGATCGAACTGCTCGACACATAGCGCCACGCCCGGCGCTGTGAACTGCATCTCGCGCGGCATTCTTGCGATGCTGTGCGGATGCCCTGCACCCTGGAGTGCGCAGCGTCCGCCAACTGGGTCGAGTGCCCGGAGCGCGGTTTCCCGCGGAGCCCGCAACCGCGCGTACGCTGCTCGGCTGTGCCCGCGCGGATGGTAACGGACCCGGTGTCCGCATTCGATGCTTGTTCTGGGGGCCAGTCGGTGTTGACAGGGGAGCAAACGATCGGTGGGTGTGACGTGCTGGCTGGTAGGCGACGGGGAGTCGGAGCTGTCGGGGTGAGCTGGGCATGACCAGTGCCGCCCGGCCGAGGGCTGCGCGCACCCGCAGGTCGCGCCTCGTTTCCCTGCCCCAGCTGATGACCGCGGCGGTGGAGGCCAACCCGGAGGGCACGGCTGTCGTCTTCGCGGGCGCGGACGAGACCAACGGCAGCCTCGGCTACGCCGAGCTCGACGAGCGCTCCAACCGGCTCGCCCGGCTGTTGCTGGCCCGCGGGGTCGGGCCGGGGGATCTGGTCGCGGTCGGCATTCCGCGCTCCCTGGAGTCGGTGCTCGCGGTGTGGGCGGTGGCCAAGACCGGCGCCGGGTTCGTCCCGGTCGATCCCAGGTACCCGCGGGAGCGGGTGGCCTACATGGTGCGCGATTCCGGCGCGGTGCTCGGGCTCGCGGTGGGCGCGATCCGGGACGAGCTGCCAGCGGCGGTCGAGTGGATCACCATCGACGGCGAGCCGGACCTGGAGGCGTGGTCGCCGGAGCGGGTCACCACCCTGGACCGGCGCCGGGCGCTGCGCGCGGACGACGCCGCCTACGTCATCTACACCTCGGGCTCCACCGGGCTGCCCAAGGGCGTCGTCGTCACCCAGGCCGGGCTGCAGAGCTTCTGCGACGAGCAGCGCGACCGGTACCGGGTCGACAGCACCTCCCGCGCACTGCATTTCGCCTCGCCGTCCTTCGACGCCTCGGTGCTGGAGCTGCTGCTCGCGCTGGGCGGGGCGGCGGCGCTGGTCGTGGTCGACCCCGCGATCTTCGGCGGCGACGAGCTGGCCCGGCTGCTGCGCCGGGAGCGGGTGACGCACGCCTTCATCACCCCGGCGGTGCTCGCCTCGCTCGACCCCGTCGGGCTGGACGAGCTGCGCGTCGTGGTCGCGGGCGGCGAGGCCTGCCCGCCGGACCTGGTGCGGCGCTGGGCCTTCGGCGACCGGGAGTTCTACAACGGCTACGGCCCCACCGAGACCACGATCATGACCAACATCAGCGACCCGCTGGTGCCCGGCGAGCCCGTGACCATCGGCAGGCCGATCCGCAATATCAGCGAGTTCGTGCTGGACGAGCGGCTCGGCCGGGTGCCGAACGGCGTGGTCGGCGAGCTCTACATCACCGGCGCGCAGCTGGCGCGCGGCTACCACGCGCGCCCCGCGCTCACCGCAGCGCGCTTCGTGGCGAACCCGTTCGGGGAGAACGGCTCCCGGCTCTACCGCACCGGCGACGTGGTCCGCAGGCTGCCCTCCGGCGAGATCGAATATCTGGGGCGCAACGACTTCCAGGTGAAGATCCGCGGCTTCCGGATCGAGCTCGGCGAGATCGACGCGGTGCTCGCGAGCCACCGCGACATCGACTTCGCGGTCACCGTCGGCCACGAACTGGACAGCGGCGCCACCATTCTCGTCTCCTACGTGCACGCCGCCGCGGGCGCGGCGGTGGACACCGCGGCGCTGACCGAGCTGGCCGAGGCGCGGCTGCCCGGCCACATGGTGCCGACCGCGATCATGGCGCTCGACACCATCCCGCTCACCCCGGTGGGCAAGCTGGACCGGCGCGCGCTGCCTGAGCCGGTGCTGGAGCACAAGACCTACCGCGCCCCGGAGACGCCGGTGCAGCTCGCCATCGCCGAGGTGCTGGCCGAGGTGCTCGGCGCCGAGCGGGTCGGGCTGGACGACGACTTCTTCGCGCTCGGCGGCGACAGCATCACCGCCATCCAGGTGGTCTCCCGCGCGCGCACCCGCGGCGTCGTCTTCACCCCGCGCGAGGTCTTCGAGAGCCGGACGCTGGAGGCGCTGGCCGGGCGCGCGCACACCGCCGAGCCGGTGGCCGACGAGGCGGCGCTCGCGCTCGCCCCGGTGCCGGAGGCCGAGAGGGAGCGGCTGGCGCTGCGGTACCCCGGGCTGGCCGAGGTGTGGCCGCTGACGCCACTGCAGTCGGGGATGCTGTTCCACGCGCTGCTGGCGGAGTCGTCGATCGACGCGTACATGACGCAGTTCGTGATCGACCTGGGTGGTCGGGTGGACGGGCAGCGGCTGCGGGACGCGGCCGCCGCGGTGCTGGACCGGCACGACAACCTGCGGGTGGCCTTCGCCGAGGACGGCGCGGGCGTCGCGGTGCAGGTGGTGCTGGACCGGGTCGAGTTGCCCTGGCGGGCGGTCGATCTCGCGCACCTGGACGCCGACACCGCGGCGGTCGAGGTCGACCGCTTCCTCGCCGCCGACCTGGCCGAGCGGTTCGACATGCGGCGGGCGCCGCTGCTGCGCTTCGCCCTGATCCGGACGGCACCGCGGGCGTGGCGGCTGCTGGTGACCGCGCACCACATCCTGATCGACGGCTGGTCCATGCCGCTGCTCATGCAGGACCTGCTCGCCGTCTACGCGCTCGGCACCGCGGCCGCGCTGCCGCCGGTGCGCTCCTACCGCGCGTACCTGGCCTGGCTGGGCGGGCGGGACCAGGGCGAGTCGGTCGAGGCATGGCGCGCGGCGCTGGCGGGCTTCGACGAGCCGACGCCGCTCGCCCCCGCGCGGCGCGGCCGGGAGCTGGCCGAGGGGATCGGCGAGTTCGGGTTCGCGCTGAGCGCCGAGCAGACCGCCGGGCTGGCCCGGGTCGCGAGCGAGGTCGGGGTCACGGTCAACACCGTGGTGCAGGCGGCATGGGGGCTGCTCGTCGCCCGGTCGGTGGACCGCGACGACGTGGTCTTCGGCGCCACCGTCTCCGGGCGGCCGCCGCAGCTGCCCGGTGTCGAGTCGATGGTCGGGTTGTTCCTGAACGCCATCCCGGTCCGGGTGCGGCTCGGTGCGGACAGCACGCTGACCGAGGTGCTGCGGGCGCTGCAGGCCGAGCAGGCCGGGCTGCTCGACCACCACTACGTGGGGTTGAGCGAGATCCAGGCGGCCGTCGGGGTGCCCGACCTCTTCGACTCGCTGCTGGTCTTCGAGTCCTTCCCGGTGGACGCCGCCGCGCTCACCGACGCGGCCGCCGCACTGGACGGAATGGAGATCACCGGCGCGACCGGGGTCAACGGCTCGCACTACCCGCTCACCGTCATGGTGGTGCCGGACGCGCGGTGGCAGGTGACGATCAAGTACCTGCGCGAGGTCTTCGACGACGAGCAGGTGCGGGTGCTGGCCGATCGGTTCGCCGCGCTGCTGGCGCGGTTCGTGGCCGAGCCGGGGGCCAGGGTGGCCGAGGTCGACGTGCTCACCGCGGGTGAGCGTGCGGTCCTGGCGCAGGTGAACGACACGGCCGTGCCGGAGTTCGCGGACGGGGCGACGCTGGTCTCGCTCTTCGACGCGCAGGTCGCGCGGACCCCGGACGCCACCGCGGTCATCGCCGAGGGCGAGACGCTGTCGTACCGGGAGCTGGACGTCCGGTCGCGCGAGCTGGCCGGGTACCTGGCCGGGCGCGGGGTCGGCCCGGAGTCGCTGGTGGCGGTGGCCATGCGGCGCTCGGTGGAGTTGGTGGTCGCGGTCTACGCGGTGCTGCGGACCGGTGCGGGGTATGTGCCGATCGATCCGGACCACCCGGCCGAGCGCAGCGAGTACGTGCTCGGCAGCGCCGGGCCCGCCCTGGTGCTGACCACCCGGCGGGACGGGTTCACCACGGCGATCGACGTGCCGGTGGTCTCCGTCGACGACGTTGCGGGACAGGCGTTCTCGGGTCGCGCACCGCAGCAGGGGAATGTCGCGTACGTGATCTACACGTCCGGCTCGACCGGGCGGCCCAAGGGCGTCGTGATCACCCATCGGCAGATGGTGAACCAGTTCCGGTGGGCGCAGCGGGAGTACCCGCACGGCGTCGGGGACGTGGTGCTGTTCAAGACGCCGATCACCTTCGACATCTCGACCTGGGAACTGTTCTGGCCGTTGCAGACCGGTGCCGCGATCGCGGTGGCCGAGCCGGAGGGGCACCGGGATCCGGTGTACCTGGCGCGGGTGCTGGCCGAGCACGCGGTGACGGCGGTGCACTTCGTGCCGTCGATGCTGGAGGCGTTCCTGGACTCGGTGGCGGATGCGACGCTGCCCGCGCTGCGTTTCGTCTTCGCCGCGGGTGAGGCGCTGTCCAGGGAGACGGCGGCGCGGGCCGCGGCGCTGCTGCCCGGGGTCAGGGTGGACAACTGGTACGGGCCCGCCGAGGCGACCGTGGTGAGCGCGTTCCCGGTCGCGGAGGCGCGCGGGGGGACGGGTGTGCCCATCGGGGCGCCGGTGGCCAATACCGCTGTGGCCGTGCTGGATCGGCAGTTGGTGCCGGTCCCGGTCGGCGCCGCGGGCGAGCTGTACGTGTCCGGGGTGCAGTTGGCGCGCGGGTACGCCGCCGCGCCGGGGCTGACCGCCGAGCGATTCGTCGCGGGGCCGGACGGGACGCGGCTCTACCGAACCGGCGACGTGGTGCGCTGGGTGCGCACCGGTGCGGGTCTGGCGCTGGAGTACCTGGGGCGCAGTGACTTCCAGGTGAAGTTGCGCGGGCAGCGGATCGAGCTGGGTGAAATCGAGAGCGTGCTGCTCGCGCACCCGGCGGTGCAGCGGGCCGCGGTGCAGCTGCTGCGCGGTGCCACCGGGGACCGGCTGGTCGGGTACGTAGTCCCCGCGCCGGGCGTGGAGATCGCCGGTGGCGCGTCCGGTCCTGCGGAGTCCGGGGGCGGTGCGCAGGAGTGGCCGGGCGTTGCCGGACCGGGCTCGGCACCCGACGGCGGCCGCGCGTCCTGGTCCGAGGCGGAGCTGCTCGCGCATGTCGGCGCGGGCGTCCCGTCGTACATGGTCCCGTCGGCCCTGGTCGTGCTGGACGCCTTCCCGCTCAATGCCAGCGGCAAGCTGGATCGCCGCGCGCTGCCGGTCCCGGAGGCGGTGGCCCGGGTCTACCGCGAGCCCGCCACCGAGGCCGAGCGCGCGGTGGCGGCGGTGTTCGCCGAGGTGCTCGGGGTCGAGCGGGTCGGCGCCGACGACGACTTCTTCGAGCTGGGCGGCAACTCACTCGTCGCGACCAGGGTCGCGGCCCGGCTCGGCGCGCTGACCGGCGCGCGGGTGCCGGTGCGCACGGTGTTCGAGCAGACCACCGTCGCCGGGCTGGCCGCCGCGCTGCCGAGCGGGCAGCCGAGCGAACGGCTTCCGCTGGTCGCGGGGGTGCGCCCGCCGCGCGTCCCGCTCTCCCTCGCGCAGCAGCGCATGTGGTTCCTGAACCGCCTCGACCCGGAGTCGGCGGTCAACAACCTGCCGATGGCGGTCCGGCTCACCGGCACGCTGGACACCGCCGCGCTGGCCCGCGCCGTCGCCGATGTCGTCGCCAGGCACGAGACGCTGCGCACGGTCTACCCGGCCGACGCCGACGGCGTCCCGCACCAGGTGGTGCTCCCGGTCGACCGGGTCGCCCCCGAGCTGGCCCCGATCCCCGCGGGCGACCTGGACGAGCAGCTCGCCGCGGTGCTCGGCACCGGCTTCGACGTCACCGTCGACCCGCCCTTCCGCGCGGCCCTGCTCGAGCAGGGCCCCGGCGCCTACGTGCTCGCCTTCGTCGCGCACCACATCAGCGCCGACGGCTGGTCCATGGGCCCGCTGACCCGCGACATCATGCTCGCCTACGCCGCCCGCGCCGCCGGGCAGCCGCCCGCCTTGACCCCGCTCCCGGTGCAGTACGCCGACTTCAGCCTCTGGCAGCGCGCGGTCCTCGGCGCCGAGGACGACCAGGAGAGCCTGCTCTCCGCCCAGGCCGCCTACTGGCGCGACCGGCTCGCCGACCTCCCCGCCGAACTCGCGCTCCCCACCGACCGCCCGCGCCCGGCCACCCAGTCCTTCGCGGGCGGGCAGCACGAGTTCCTGATCGACCCGGCGCTGCACACCGCGCTGACCGAGCTGGCCCGCGCACAGAACACGACCCTGTTCATGGTGCTGCACGCCGCGCTCGCGGCCCTGCTCGCCCGGCTCGCGAACAGTACCGACGTGGTCGTCGGCACCCCGGTCGCCGGGCGCGGTGAGGCCGAGCTCGACGACGTCATCGGGATGTTCGTCAACACCCTGGTGCTGCGCACCGAGATCGCCCCCGACGCCGGGTTCGACGCCCTGCTCGCGCAGACCCGCGACCACGACCTTGCCGCCTTCGCGCACGCCGACATCCCCTTCGAGCGGCTGGTCGAGATCCTGGACCCCGAGCGCTCCACGGCGCGGCACCCGCTGTTCCAGGTGATGATCTCGCTGCAGAACCTGCCCGACGCGAGCCTGGAGCTGCCGGAGCTGCGGGTCGAGGCGGTCGACTTCGCCATCGACACCGCCAAGTTCGACCTCATGCTCGCACTGCGGGAGGCGGGCGAGCACGGCATCGCCGCCGAGTTCTCCTACGCCCGCGACCTCTTCGACCCGGAGACCGTCGCCGGTTTCGCCGAGCGCTACGTCCGGCTGCTCACCGGCATCGCCGCCGACCCCACCGCCCCCGTCGGCGACCTGCCGCTGCTCTCCGCGGCCGAGGCGGCGCGCCTGCCGCACACCATCGAGGCCAGGGACATCGGCCCCGACCCGCTGCTCCCCGAACTCCTCGCCGCGCAGCTCCGCCGCACCCCCGACGCCACCGCGCTGGTCGACCCGGACGGCGAAACCCTGACCTACGCCGAGTTCGGCGCGCGGGTGCACCGCATGGCCCGCCGCCTCACCGCGGCGGGTGTCGGCCCGGAGACCCTGGTCGCGCTCGGCCTGCGCCGCTCGGTGCGGCTCGTGGTCGCCGCGCACGCGGTGCTGGCGGCGGGCGGCGGCTACGTCCCGCTCGACCCGGACCAGCCCGCGGACCGGATCGGCCACATCCTGGACACCGCCGCCCCGGTCCTGGTCCTCACCGCCGACGGCTTCGACGCGGGCGCACACCCGGCGCTCGACCTGGACACCGTCGACCTGGAGGGCTACGCCGACACCCCGCTCACCGACGCCGACCGGAACGCCCCGCTGCGCCCGGAGCACCCGGCATACGTCATCTTCACCTCCGGCTCCACCGGCCGCCCGAAGGGCGTCGCCGTCCCGCACGCCGCGGTGGTGAACCAGATCCGCTGGATCACCGCCGAGTACGGCATCGGCGCCGACGACGTGGTGCTGTTCAAGACCCCGGCGACCTTCGATGTCTCGGTGTGGGAGCTGTTCGGCCCGCTGAGCGTCGGCGGGCGCATGGTGGTCGCGAGCCCGGACGGCCACCGCGACCCGCGCTATCTCGCCGAGGTGATCGCCGCGCAGCGCGTCACCATGACCTCCTTCGTCCCCTCCATGCTGAGCGTCTTCGCCGCGGGCGCCGACGCCGAGGCGCTGACCTCGCTGCGCGCGCTGCTCATCGCGGGCGAGGCGCTGACCGGCGCCGTGGTGCAGGCGGTCCGCCGGATCACCCCGGCCGCGCTGTACAACCTGTACGGCCCCACCGAGTTCACCGTGCACGCCACGCACACGCCGGTCCCGGCGGAGGTGCCCGGCGCGGTGCCGATCGGCGCGCCGGTCTGGAACGCCGCCGCCTACGTCCTCGACGCCAGGCTGCACCCGGTGCCTGCGGGCGTCGCGGGGGAGCTGTACCTGGCGGGCGCCCAGGTGGTGCGCGGCTACCAGAACGACCCCGCCCGCACCGCGGACCGCTTCGTCGCCGACCCGTTCGGCCCGGCGGGCAGCCGCATGTACCGCACCGGCGACCTGGTCCGCCGCGGCCCCGACGCCGCCCTGACCTACCTGGGCCGCACCGATTTCCAGGTCAAGCTGCGCGGGTTGCGCATCGAGCTGCCGGAGATCGAGGCCGCGCTGACCGCGCACCCCGCGGTGAGCCAGGCCGTCGTGGTGCTGCACACCGACCCGCACACCGGCGACCGCCTGGTCGGCTACGTGGTGCCCGCGACGGCCGACCCGGCCGCGCTGCGCGAGCACCTCGGCGCCCGACTGCCCGGCTACATGGTCCCGGCCGCGCTGGTCCCGCTGGACGCCATGCCGCTCAACCCCAGCGGCAAGCTGGACCGGAAGGCGCTGCCGCAGCCGGTCTTCGAGAAGGCGGCCTTCCGCGCTCCGGTCACCCCGGTGGAGCAGATCGTGGCCGGGGTCTTCGCCGAGGTGCTCGGCACCGAGCGGCGGATCGGGCTGGACGACGACTTCTTCGGCCTCGGCGGCAACTCGCTGCTGGCCACGCAGGTGGTCGCCCGGATCGGGGCCGCGCTGGACGCGCACCTGCCGGTCCGGGTGCTCTTCGAGATCGCGACCGTCGGCGGGCTGGCGGCACGGGCCGAGCAGGCCGCGGGCGGCGGGGCGCGGCCGCCGCTCACCGCGGGGCCGCGTCCGGCGCACATCCCGCTCTCGCCCGCGCAGCAGCGCATGTGGTTCCTGAACCGCTTCGACCGCGGCTCGGCCGCCTACACCATCCCGGTCGCGGTCCGGCTGCGCGGCGCGCTCGACACCGCCGCGCTGCACGCCGCGATCGCCGACGTGGTGGAGCGGCACGAGATCCTGCGCACCGTCTACCCGGAGACCCCCGACGGCCCGGCCCAGGTGATCCTGGCGCCGGAGCGGGCGCGCCCCGAGCTCCCGATCCGCCCGCTCGCCGCGGACGCGATCCCCGGCGCGCTGGCCGAGCTCGTCACCACCGCCTTCGACGTCACCGCCGAGGTCCCGCTGCGGGTGGTGCTCTTCCAGCTCGCGCAGGACGACTTCGTGCTGGCCATGGCGATCCACCACGTCTCCGGCGACGGCGCCTCGGTCGCCCCGCTCACCCGCGACCTGATGATCGCCTACGCGGCCCGCACCCGGGGCGACGCGCCCGGCTGGGCGCCGCTGCCGGTGCAGTACGCCGACTACGCGCTCTGGCAGCGCGCCCTGCTCGGCGCCGAGGACGACCCGGAGTCGCTCGCCGCCGAGCAGCTCGCCTACTGGACCGAGACCCTGGCCGGGCTGCCGGACCAGCTGGAGCTGCCCACCGACCGCCCGCGCCCCGCGGTGCGCTCCTACGCGGGCGGCATCGTCCCGGTCGAGATCGACGCCGAGACGCACGCCGCGCTCGTCGACCTGGCCCGCGAGCAGGGCGCCACCCTGTTCATGGTGGTGCACACCGCGCTCGCGGTGCTGCTCGCCCGGCTGGCCGCCACCGACGACGTGGTGATCGGCACGCCGATCGCGGGCCGCGCCGAGCCGGGGCTGGACGACCTCATCGGCATGTTCGTCAACACCATGGTGCTGCGCTCGCGGATCGCCCCCGACGAGCGCTTCACCGAGTTGCTGGCCCGGCAGCGCGGCACCGACATCCAGGCCTTCGCGCACGCCGACGTGCCCTTCGAGCGGCTGGTCGAGGTGCTGAACCCGGCCCGCTCGCCGGGCAGGCACCCGCTGTTCCAGGTCGGGCTCTCGTTCCAGAACTTCGCCGCCGCCGAGTTGGAGCTGCCCGGGCTCAGCCTCTCCGGGGTGCAGATCGACACCGCGCTCTCGCAGTTCGACCTGCACCTGATCGTGGGCGACAACTACGACGCCGACGGCGTCCCCACCGGCATCGTCGGCGGCGTCACCTACGCCACCGACCTGTTCGACCCGGCGACGGTGACCGAGTTCGTCGCCCGGCTGCAGCGGGTGCTGCGCGCGGTGGTCGGCGACCCCGGCACCGTGGTCGGCGACATCCCGCTCGCCGGCGCGGCCGAGTCCGAGCGGCTGCTCCGGCAGTGGAACTCGACCGCGCACCCGGTGCGGAGCGCACTGCTGCACCAGGGCTTCGAGGAGCGGGTGCGCACCGACCCGGAGGCCACCGCGCTGGTCACCGAGACCGAGCAGCTGACCTTCGCGGAGCTCTCCGCGCGGGTGGAGCGGCTGGCCAGGATCCTCGCGGCGCGCGGCGTCGGGCCCGAGGTGCCGGTGGCGCTGGCCCTGCCGCGCGGCATCGAGCTCGTGGTCGGCATGTACGCCGTGCTGCGCGCGGGCGGCTGCTTCGTGCCGATCGACCCCGGCCACCCGGCCGAGCGGATCGGGCACATCCTGGACACCGCGCGCCCCGCGGTGGTGCTGACCTCCGCCGAGACCGGCTTCCCGGTGCCGGTCGAGTCCCCGCTGGTGGTGCAGGAGTTGGCCGGTGAGCCGGGCTTCGACGGCCCGCTGCCGGTGCCCGCCCCGGACAACACGGCCTACATCCTGTTCACCTCCGGCTCCACCGGCCGCCCCAAGGGCGTGACCGTCACGCACCGGGCGGTGGCCAACCAGATCGCCTGGATGGCCGAGCACTACGGCTTCGGCCCGGACGACGTCTACCTGCAGAAGACCGCCTCCACCTTCGACGTCTCGATCTGGGGGTACTTCCTGCCGCCCGCGAGCGGCGCCCGGCTGGTGCTCGCCGCCGACGGCGCGCAGCGCGACCCGCGGCACATCGCCGAGCTGGTGCGGGCGCACCGGGTGACCCGCACCGACTTCGTGCCGTCCATGCTGAACGTCTTCGCCCAGTACGCGGCCCGCGCGGACCTGGCCACGCTGCGCGACGTCTTCGTGATCGGCGAGGCGCTGCCGCCGGAGACCGTCACGGCGCTGGCCAAGGTCTCCGACGCCGCCGTGCACAATGTGTACGGCCCCACCGAGGCCGCGGTCTCGGTGACCTACCACGAGGTCACCGCCGCCGACACCGCCGTCGTGCCGATCGGCGTCCCGGAGTGGAACTGCACCGTCTACGTGCTGGATTCGCGGTTGCGGCCGGTTCCCGCCGGTGTCTCCGGCGAGCTCTACCTGGGCGGGGTACAACTGGCGCGCGGCTACGTCCGGCGCCCCGACCTCACCTCGGACCGCTTCGTGGCCGACCCGTTCGGCCCGCCCGGATCCCGCCTCTACCGCACTGGTGACGTGGTGTCATGGCGGGCCGACGGCGTGCTGGTCTACGGCGGCCGGGTCGACTTCCAGGTCAAGTTCCGCGGCCAACGCATCGAGCTCGGCGAGATCGAGACGGCGCTGCTCGGCGTCGCCGGGGTCGCGCAGGCCGCGGTGCTGGTGGCGGCGGGCGCCACCGGCGAGTTCCTGGCCGGGTACGTGATGCCGGAGCCCGGCGCCGGACTCGACCCCGACGACGTGCGCGAGCGGGTCACCGCGGCGCTGCCCGGGTACATGGTGCCCGCGGTGGTCACCGTGCTGCCCGAGTTCCCGCTGAACACCTCGGGCAAGCTGGACCGCAAGGCGCTGCCGGTGCCGGAATTCCGCTCCCGCGAGTTCCGGGCGCCCGCCACCCCGATCGAGGAGATCGTGGCCGGGGTCTTCGCCGATGTGCTCGGGGTCGAGCGGGTCGGCGCGGACGACGACTTCTTCGCGCTCGGCGGCAACTCGCTGCTCGCCACCCAGGTGGTGGCCAGGATCGGCGCCGCGCTGGACGCAACCGTCCCCGTGCGCGCGGTCTTCGAGGCGGGCAGCGTGGCCGCGCTGGCCGCGCGGGCCGAGCAGCACGCGGGCTCCGGGGCGCGGCCGCCGCTGGTCGCGGTGGAGCGGCCGGAGCGGCTGCCGCTCTCGCTGGCGCAGCAGCGCATGTGGTTCCTGAACCAGTACGACCCCGGCTCGGCGGTCTACAACATCCCGATCGCGGTCCGGCTCACCGGCGCGCTCGACGTGCCCGCGCTGGAGCAGGCCGTCGCCGACCTGGTCGGCAGGCACGAGGTGCTGCGCACCAGGTACCCGCGCACCGCCGAGGGGCCGGTGCAGGAGGTGGTCTCGGTGCGCGCGGCCTTCGACGGGCTCTCCGCCGAGCTGGTCACCGTCGACGACCTGCTGCCCTGCGTCGAGTCGGTGCTCACCGACGGCTTCGACGTCACCGCCGAGGTGCCGGTGCGGGTGGAGCTGTTCCGGGTCATCGGCACCGACGAGCACGTGCTGGTCGTCGTCGCGCACCACATCGCCGCCGACGGCTGGTCGGTCGGGCCGCTGACCAGGGACCTCATGGTGGCCTACACCGCCAGGGCGGCCGGGGCCGGCCCGGCCTGGGCGCCGCTGCCGGTGCAGTACGCCGACTACACGCTCTGGCAGCGCCGCGTGCTCGGCGCCGAGGACGACCCGGAGAGCGTGCTCGCCGCGCAGGCGGGGTACTGGCGCACCGCGCTCGCCGGGCTGCCGGACGAGCTCGCGCTCCCCGCCGACCGGCACCGGCCAGGCACCGCGAGCTTCGCGGGCGCGCGCACCGCCTTCACCGTCGACCCCGAGCTGCACCGGGCGCTGCGCGCGCTCGCCGCCGAGCAGAACGTCACGCTCTTCATGCTGGTGCACGCCGCGCTCGCGGTGCTGCTCGCCCGGCTCTCCGGCGGCGACGACATCGCCGTCGGCACGCCGATCGCGGGCCGCGGCGAGCCCGAGCTGGACGACCTGGTCGGCATGTTCGTGAACTCGCTGGTGCTGCGCACCGGCATCGAGCCCGCCGAGCCCTTCACCGAGCTGCTCGGCCGGGTCAGGGAGGTGGACCTGGCCGCCTTCGCGCACGCCGACATCCCCTTCGAGCGGCTGGTCGAGCTGCTCGACCCGGTGCGCTCGCAGGCCAGGCACCCGCTCTTCCAGGTGGTGCTCTCGCTGGCCAACCTGC
The DNA here is from genome assembly GCF_042667085.1 of Nocardia sp. NPDC057353. NCBI lineage: Bacteria > Bacillati > Actinomycetota > Actinomycetes > Mycobacteriales > Nocardiaceae > Nocardia > Nocardia sp. NPDC057353. Next base: position 117,740 of record NZ_JBHVAK010000005.1, on the reverse strand, counting down.
CCGCCACCGAGTTCGAGCTGCCCGGGCTGCGGGTCGCCGGGGTCGAGTCCGACACCGCGGTGGCGAAATTCGACCTGCAGTGGACGCTCAGCGAGGTCACCGGCGCGCACGGGGAGCCGGGCGGTATCGCCGGGCTGCTGGAGTACGCCACCGACCTGTTCGACCCGGAGACCGCCGCTGGCTTCGCCGAGCGGTTCGTCCGGGTGCTCGGCGCGCTGGTCGCCGATCCCTCGGCGCCGGTCGGCGCCGCCGACGTGCTCGCGCCGGGGGAGCGGGCCGAGCTGATCGCCAGGTCGGGGCCTGCCGCCGTCCCGGCGCGTCCGCTGCCGGAGCTGTTCACCATCGGCGCGCCCGACGTGCCCGCGGTGGTGTTCCGCGGGGAGACGGTTACCTACGGCGAGTTGGACGAGCGCTCCAACCGCCTGGCGCGGTTGTTGATCGAGGCCGGGGTCGGTACCGAGGACCTGGTCGCGGTCGGTGTTCCGCGGTCGGCGGATTCGGTGCTGGCGGCGTGGGCGGTCGCCAAGACCGGTGCCGCGTTCGTTCCGGTGGACCCGAACTACCCGGCCGAGCGGATCGCGCACATGGTCACCGACTCGGGCTCGCCGCTCGGGTTGACCGTGCGCGAGGTCCGCGACGGGCTGCCGGAATCGGCGCGCTGGCTGGTGCTGGAGGATGTGGACCTCTCCGAGTGGGACGGTTCGCCCATCACCGACGGGGAGCGGTTGCGGCCGCTGCGTCCGGAGCATCCGGCCTACGTCATCTACACGTCGGGGTCGACCGGCGTGCCCAAGGGCGTGGTGGTCACGCATTCGGGCCTCGCGAACTTCGCCGAGGAGCAGGCCGAGCGCTACGCCCTCGACTCCGATTCCCGCGCACTGCACTTCGCCTCGCCGTCCTTCGACGCCTCGATTCTCGAGCTGCTGCTGGCACTGGCCCGCGGCGGCACGCTGGTGGTCGCGCCGACCGACCTGTACGGCGGCGCGGAGCTGGCCGAGCTGATCGCGCGCGAGCGGGTGACGCACGCCTTCATCACCCCGGCGGCGCTGGCCACCTTCGACCCGTCCGGCCTCGACACGCTGCGCGTGCTGGTCGCCGGCGGCGAGGCGTGCCCGCCGGAGCTGGTCGGCCGGTGGGCGACGCCGGGCCGCGCCTTCCACAACGGGTACGGCCCGACCGAGACCACGATCATGACCAATATCAGCGACCCGCTGGTGCCGGGCGAGCCGGTGACCATCGGCGGCCCGGTGCGCGGCATGCGCTCGCTGATCTTGGACGCGGGGCTGCGGCCGGTGCCGGTGGGCGTCGCGGGTGAGCTGTACCTGTCGGGCATCCAGCTGGCGCGTGGCTACCACGCCAGGCCGGGGCTGACCGCCGAGCGGTTCGTCGCCGACCCGTTCGTGGCCGGGGCGCGGATGTACCGCACCGGTGACGTGGTGCGCTGGACCCGCGCCGGCGAGGTCGAGTACGTGGGCCGCTCCGACTTCCAGGTCAAGGTGCGCGGTTTCCGCATCGAGCTGGGCGAGATCGACGCGGCGCTGGCCGCGCACGAGAGCGTGGACTTCGCGGTCACCGTCGGGCGCGACGGCAGGCTCGCGGCGTACGTGGTCGGCCGCGACATCGACACCGCGGCGCTGACCGCGCACGTCGCCGCCCGGCTGCCCGGCTACATGGTGCCGTCCGCGATCACCGTGCTGGACAGCGTCCCGCTCACCCCGGTCGGCAAGCTGGACCGGGCGGCGCTGCCGGAGCCGGTCTTCGCCGCGCGCGCGTTCCGTGCACCCGCCACGCTCAGCGAGGAGCTGGTGGCCGGGGTCTTCGCCGAGGTGCTCGGGGTGGACCGGGTCGGCGCCGACGACGACTTCTTCGAACTCGGCGGCAACTCGCTGCTGGCGACGAAGGTGGTGAACCGGATTCGCGAACTCGGCGGCGCCGAGCTGCGGGTCGCGGTGTTCTTCAGCGACGCGACGGTGGCCGGGGTGGCGGCGCGCGCCGCCGAGGCGCTCGCCGCCGACGGCGACGGCAACGCCGCCATGGGGGTGCTGCTGCCGATCCGGCTCGCGGGCTCCGCGCCGCCGCTCTTCTGCGTGCACCCCATGTCCGGATTGGCCTGGGCCTACGCCGGGTTGGCCCGGTTCCTGCCCGCGGAGCAGCCGATTATCGGCATCCAGTCGCCCGCGCTCTCCGAGGACGACTGGCGGCCGCTCTCCGTCGCCGACATCGTCACCAGGTACGTGGCCGAGATCCGCGCGGTGCGGCCGGAGGGGCCGTACCGGCTGCTCGGCTGGTCGCTCGGCGGGGTGCTGGCGCACGCGATCGCGGTGCGGCTGCGCGAGCAGGGCGCCGAGGTGGAGCTGCTGGCCGTGCTCGACGGCGTGCCCGGGATCGACCTGGACGATTTCCGCCACGAAGTGCGCACCGCCTTCGCCGAGGTGGGGATCGCGCCGGAGGCGCTGCCGGACGCGGGCAGCCTCGGCGAGCTGAGCGACGAGGCGCTCGCGGTGTTGCTGGAGTCGGTCCCCGCCGACCTGGCCGTGCTCACCGCGGACCGGATCCGCCGGATCTACCGGGGCGCGGTGCGCGCGGTGGAGCACGTCACCCGGTACCGCCCCGCCGCCTACGACGGCCGGATCGACTTCGTCGGGGTCACCCGGCTGGACCCGGGCGCCGCGCCGCACGCGGGCGCCGCGGCCTGGCGGCCGTATACCGACCGCCCCGTGGCCGAGCACTCGATCGACTCCACCCATCTGCGCATGATGGAGCCGGAGGCGCTGGTCCAGCTGGGGCCGGTGCTGGCCGGGCTGCTCGGCGCGGACGGTGCCGAGCGGACGGCAGGTACTTCCCGATAGAGTGCGGCGCGGCCATGCCCCCGAGACCGGCGCCCCGGTATCTCGGGTGCAACACGGCCGCTGCGCCGACGATAGAACGAGTGTGCGGCAGGCGGCGACCGCTGCCTACACTGAGAATCTGCTCTGCCTTAGGGGATGCACACGATGGACTCCCACCGCCGTTCGAACCGGGACAGCCGTCGGCGCAAGACGCGTAGCCCGCTGTTCGCTCAGCTGCTGACCGGTGCGGTCGAGGCCGCGGCGGAGTCCGTTGCGATCAGGTACAACCCGACCGGCGAGCCGGGCGACCAGGAGCAGCTGAGCTACCGGGAACTGGACGAGGCCTCGTCCAAGCTGGCCCGCGAGCTGATCAATCGGGACGTCGGCCCCGGCGCGGTGGTCGCCATCGCCGTCACCAGGTCGGTCGAGTCGGTGCTCGCGGTCTGGGCGATCGCCAAGGCGGGCGCGGCCTACGTGCCGATCGACCCCACCTACCCGCGCGAGCGGATCGAGCACATGGTCGCCGACTCCGGTGCCGAGTTCGGGCTCACCCTGAGCAGGCACCGGCCGGTGCTCGGCACCGCCGCCTACTGGATCGAGCTGGACGACCCCACCGTCGCCGAGCGGATCGACCGGCACCCCGGCCACCCGGTCTCCTACGAGGACCGGGTGCGGCCGCTGCACGCCGAGCACCCCGCCTACGTCCTCTACACCTCCGGCTCCACCGGCAAGCCCAAGGGCGTCGTCGTCACGCACACCGGGCTCGGCGCGCTGGTCGCGCACGAGCGCGACCACTACGACGTGCGGCCCGGCTCGCGGATGCTGCACATCTGCTCGCCGAACTTCGATGTCTCGGTGCTGGAGCTGCTGCTCGCCTTCGCCACCGGCTCGACCCTGGTGATCGCCCCGCCCGGGGTCTTCGGCGGGTTCGAGCTGGCCGACCTCATCCGCCGCGAGCGGGTCACGCACATGCTGATCACGCCGGGCGCGCTGGAGTCGGTGGACCCGGGCGGGATCGACGAGCTGCGCTCGGTCATGGTGATCGGCGACCGCTTCGGCCCGGAGCTGGTCCGGCGCTGGGCGGTGCCACCGCGGAACTTCTACAACGCCTACGGCCCGACCGAGGCCACCATCGCCGCCACCGGCACCCCGGCGCTGCGCGCGGGCGAGCCGATCACCATCGGCACCGCCTACCCGGGCGTGCAGGTGTTCGTGCTGGACAGCAGGTTGCGGCCGGTGCCTGCGGGCGTCGTCGGCGAGCTGTACCTGGCCGGGCCCGCGCTGGCCCGCGGCTACCTGAACCGCACCGCGCTCACCGCGAGCCGCTTCGTGGCCTGCCCGTTCGGCGGCGAGCTCGGCGAGCCGGGTGCCCGCATGTACCGCACCGGCGACCTGGCCAGGCGCACCGAGCTCGGCGCCCCCGGGCGCCCCGACGACACCGCGCACGCTCCCCTGGAGTTCCTCGGGCGCACGGACTTCCAGGTCAAGGTGCGCGGCTTCCGGGTGGAGCTGGGCGAGATCGACGCCGCGCTCACCGCGCACGAGGACGTCGACTACGCCGCCACGCTCGGCAAGCTGCTGCCCTCCGGGGTCACCGCGCTGGTCTCCTACGTGCTGCCCCGGCCGGGCGCGGTGCTGGACACCGAGAAGCTGCTGCTCTTCGCGGGGCGCGCGCTGCCCGGCTACATGATCCCGTCGGCCGTCGTCGTGCTCGACCACATCCCGCTGAACCCGGTGGGCAAGCTGGACCGGGCCGCGCTGCCCGAGCCGGTCTTCGCCGCGCGCGAGTTCCGCGCCCCCGACACCGCCGCCGAGCGGGCCGTGGCCGAGTCCTTCGCCGCCGTGCTCGGCGCCGAGGAGCCGGTGGGGGCCGACGACGACTTCTTCGAGCTGGGCGGCAACTCGCTGCTCGCCGCGCGGGCCGCGGCCAGGATCGGCACCGCGCTGGCCGCCAAGGTTCCGGTGCAGCTGCTCTTCGAGGCCACGACGGTGGCCGCGCTGGCCGAGCGGGTGGCGGCCTACGCGGGCACCGGGGGAAGGCCGCCGCTCACCCCGCAGCCGCGCCCGGAGCGCATCCCGCTCTCCTACGCGCAGCAGCGCATGTGGTTCCTGAACCGCTTCGACCCGGCCTCGGCGGTCAACAACATCCCGATGGCGGTGCGGCTCACCGGCGCGCTCGACGTGGCGGCGCTGGAGCGGGCCGTCACCGACGTGGTCGACAGGCACGAGGTGCTGCGGACCGTCTACCCGGAGCTGGACGGCGTCGGCTACCAGGACATCCTGCCGGTGCAGGACCCGCTGGTGCCGCGGCTGGAGCTCGGCAGCGCCACCGAGGACGAGGTGCTCGGGCTGATCGTCGCGGCCGCCGCGCGCGGCTTCGACGTCACCGCGGCGCCGCCGGTGCGGGCGACGCTGCTCCGGCTCGGCCCGGACGACGCGGTGCTGATCTGCGTGGTGCACCACATCGCCGCGGACGGCTTCTCGCTGGCCCCGCTCACCCGCGACCTGATGACGGCCTACCTGGGCCGGGCCCGCGGCGCCGAGCCGGACTGGGAACCGCCCACCGTGCAGTACGCCGACTACGCGCTCTGGCAGCGGCACGCGCTCGGCGCCGAGGACGACCCCACCTCGACCATGGCGCACCAGCTCGGCTACTGGCGGGCCCGGCTCGCCGAGCTGCCGCCGCAGCCGGAGCTGCCCGCCGACCGCCCGCGCCCCGCCGAGGCCTCCTACCGCGGCGACACCCTGCCCTTCCGGGTGGACGCCGCCACCCACGCCGGGCTGCGCAGGCTGGCCGGCGAGCACGACGCGACGCTGTTCATGGTGGTGCACGCCGCGCTCGCGGTGGTGCTGAGCAGGCTCTCCGGCACCGACGACGTGGTGGTCGGCACGCCGGTCGCCGGCCGCGGCGACGCCGCGCTGGACGACGTCATCGGCATGTTCGTGAACACCCTGGTGCTGCGCGCGCGGGTGCACTCCGGGCAGCCCTTCACCGAGCTGCTGAGCGAGGTGCGCAGCGGCGACATCGGGGCCTTCGGCCACGCCGACGTCCCGTTCGAGCGGCTGGTCGAGCTGCTCGACCCGGTGCGCTCACCCGCCCGCCACCCGCTCTTCCAGGTCATGCTGACCTTCCAGAACGCCGAGCGCCCCGAGCTGGAGCTGCCCGGGCTCTCGGTGCGCCCGATCGACCTGCACAGCACCGGCCAGGCCCGCTTCGACCTGCAGCTCACCCTGGTCGAGCACCCCGGCTCCGGGCTGGAGGCGGCGATCGACTTCGCCACCGACCTCTTCGACCCGCCCACCGTGCGCGACTTCGCCGACCGCTTCGTCCGGGTGCTCGCCGCGGTCGCGGCCGACGCCACCGTCCCCGTCGGCGACCTGGACCTGCTCGCGCCGGGCGAGCAGGAGCTGGTGCTGAACGCCTGGAACACCGCGGGCGCGCCGGTGCCCGAGCTCACCCTTGTCGACCTGGTGGCGGCCCGCGCCCAGGCCAGGCCGTACTCGGTGGCCGTGCGCGGCCCCGGCGAGCTCGGCACCGAGCTCGACTACGGCACGCTCTGGGCCCGCGCCGAGCAGGCCGCGCGGGCGCTGATCGAGCTCGGCGCCGCCCCGGAGACCGTGGTCGCGGTCGCCGCGGGGCGCACCGAGGAGCTGCCGGTCGCGCTGCTCGCGGTGCTCATGTCCGGCGCCGCCTACCTGCCGCTGGACACCGGCTACCCGGCGCAGCGGCTGAGCTTCCTGCTCGCCGACGCCGCCCCGGTAGCGGTGCTCGCCACCGGCGCCGAGCGGGAGCTGCTGCCGCCCACCGACATCCCGGTGGTCACGCTGGCCGAGCTCGGCACCGGCGCCGAGCCGGACGAGCACGTCACCCAGGTGCTCGCCCCGCAGCGCAGGCTCGCTGCCGCGCGCCGCGGCGCGCTGCGCCCGGACAACCTGGCCTACATCATCTACACCTCCGGCTCCACCGGGACGCCGAAGGGCGTCCGGGTCACGCACCGCGACGTGCTCGAGCTCTTCGCCAACACCCAGCTCATCTTCGACTTCGAGGCCGACGACACCTGGACCCTGTTCCACTCCTTCGCCTTCGACTTCTCGGTCTGGGAGCTGTGGTGCGCGCTCGCCACCGGCGGCACCGTCGTCCTGGTCGACCAGCTGACCGCGCGCTCGCCGGAGGCGTTCCGCGCGCTGCTGGTGCGCGAGCGGGTCACCGTGCTGAACCAGACCCCGTCCGCCTTCCGGCAGCTGGCCGAGGCGGACCGGGTCGCGGTGGCGGGCGGGGCCGACCCGCTGGCGCTGCGCTACGTGGTCTTCGGCGGCGAGGCGCTCGACCTGCGTGGGCTGCGCGGCTGGTACGAGCGGTACCCGCGGGACGCCCCGTGGCTGGTGAACATGTACGGCATCACCGAGACCACGGTGCACGTCACCTTCCAGGTGCTGGACGAGCGGATGGCCGCGGAGGCGGTCGGCGTGATCGGCCGCGCGCTGCCTGGCGTCAGGGTCTACGTGCTGGACGACCGGCTGCACCCCGCGCCGGTCGGGGTGATCGGCGAGATGCACGTGAGCGGCGGGCAGCTCGCCCGCGGCTATGCCGGGCGGCCCGCGCTGACCGCGGCGCGCTTCGTCGCCGACCCGTTCGGCCCGCCCGGCGCCCGCATGTACCGCAGCGGTGACCTCGGCCGCTGGGCCGGGTTCGGCACCGGCATGGCGCTGGAGTACCTGGGCCGCGCCGACCAGCAGGTGCAGGTGCGCGGCTTCCGGATCGAGCCGGGCGAGGTGGAGGCCGCGCTGCTCGCGCTGGACGGCGTCGCCGAGGCGGCGGTGCTGGTCCGCGCGGGCGAGCACAGCGGCGAGCGGCTGGTCGGGTACGTGGTGCCCGGCCAGGTCTGGGACGCCTTCACCGACTCAGGGCCGGACCCGGCCGCGCTCCGCGCCGAGCTGGCCGCGGTGCTGCCCGCGCACATGGTGCCGGACGTGATCACCGTCCTGCCCGCGCTCCCGCTCACCCGCAACGGCAAGCTGGACCGCGCGGCGCTGCCCGGCCCCGAGGTGGTCGGCGCGGCGCAGGCGCAGGCCCCGGCGGGCCCGATCGAGCAGGGCGTCGCCGACGTCTTCGCCGAGCTGCTCGGCGCCACCGAGGTCGGCCGGGACGACGACTTCTTCGGCCTCGGCGGCAACTCGCTGCTCGCCACCCGCGCGGTGGCGCGGGTGAACGCGGCGCTGGACGCCGCGATCGTGGTGCGCGACCTGTTCGACGCGCCGACCGTCGCCGCGCTGGCCGCGCGGGTGGTGGCCGCCGCCGCCGCGGACGGCGCCGCCGAGCGGCCGCCGCTGGTGCCGGTGCGCAGGCCGGACCGGGTGCCGCCCGCCCCAGCCCAGTACCGCATGTGGCTGCTGAACCGGCTGGACCCGGAGTCGCTGGTCTACAACATCCCGCTGGCCATCCGGCTCACCGGCGAGCTCGACGTCCCCGCGCTGCGCACCGCCGTCGCCGACGTGCTGGAGCGGCACGAGCCGCTGCGCACCCGCTACCCGCTCGGCCCGGACGGCATGCCGTACCAGGAGGTGCGGACGGTCGAGGAGACCATGCCGGAGGGGCTGCCGGTCCGCCGCGCGATCGATCCGGGCAGGCTCGTCGCCGAGCTCATGGGCAACCCGTTCGACGTCGCCGAGCACGTCCCGGTGCGCGCGCTGCTGGTGCAGACCGGCCCCGTCGAGCACCTGCTCGTCCTGGTCCTGCACCACATCTGTGTCGACGGCGCCTCGGTGGCGGTGCTCGCCCGCGACCTGGTGACCGCCTACGCCGCCCGCGCGGAGGGCGCGCTGCCCGGCTTCGCGCCGCTCGCGGTGCGCTACGCCGACTACGCCATCCGGCAGCAGGAGGTGCTCGGCTCGGCCGACGACCCCGGCTCGCTCGCCGCCAGGCAGCTGGCCTACTGGCGCGAGCAGCTGGCCGGGCTGCCCGCCGTGCTCGAGCTGCCGTGGGACCGGCCGCGCCCGACCACCCCGACCATGCGCGGGCTGAGCGCGCGGGTGGTGATCCCGGCCGAGGTGCACGAGGAGCTGATCCGGCTCACCCGCAGCCGCAACGCCACCGTCTTCATGGCCGTGCACGCCGCGCTCGCGGTGCTGCTCGCCCGCTTCGCGGACAGCAGCGACCTGGCCATCGGCACCCCGTTCGCCGGGCGCGGCGACCGCGCGCTGGACGACCTGGTCGGCATGTTCGTCAACTCGCTCACGCTGCGCACCGTGCTCGCGCCGGAGGAGAGCTTCACCGAGCTGCTCGACCGGGTCCGGGAGACCGACCTGAACGCCTTCGCGCACGCCGAGGTGCCGTTCGAGCAGGTCGTCGAGCACGTGGTCGCCGGGCAGGTGGGTCCGCACCACCCGCTCTTCCAGGTCATGCTGGCCTTCCAGAACGTGGAGCCGCCCGCCCTCGAGCTGCCGGGGCTGCGGGTGAGCGCGCTCGACCCCGGGGCCGTCACCGCCAAGTTCGACCTGCAGGTCGTGGTGGAGCCGCGGCCGCGGGTCGACGGCCACGCGGGGGAGCTGGTCGCGCTCTTCACCGTCGCCGCCGACGTCTTCGACGAGGCCGCCGCGCAGTCCTTCGCGCGTCGCTTCGCCCGGGTGCTGGCCGCCGTCGCCGATGACCCGGAGATCGCGGTCGGCGCCATCGACCTGCTCGACGCCGCCGAGCGGGAGCGCGCGCACGCCCGCACCCAGCTCGCCGCGGCCCCGGTCGCCGAGGCCACGCTGCCCGAGCTGATGAACGCCGCGGTCTGGGCCGCGCCGGTCGGGGTCGCCGTGCGCTACGCCGAGTTCGACGGCACCGCCGTCGAACTCACCTACGCCGAGCTGGACGAGCGCTCGAACCGGGTGGCGCGGGCGCTGATCGCGCGCGGCGTCGGCCCGGAGGACATCGTCGCGGTCGCCATGCCGCGCTCGCCGGAGTCGGTGCTCGCCATCTGGGCCATCGCCAAGAGCGGTGCCGCCTACCTGCCGATCGACCCGGACCACCCGGCCGACCGGGTGGCGCACATGATCGCCGACTCCGGGGTGCTGCTCGGCCTCACCGTCGCCGGGGTGCGCGACGCCCTGCCCGGCACCGCCGAGTGGCTCGTGCTGGACAGCGAGAACACCGCCTACTCCGGATATCCGGCGGGCGCGATCGAGCAGACCGACCGGCGCAGGCCGCTGGAGCCGCGGCACCCGGCCTACGTCATCTACACCTCCGGCTCCACCGGGCTGCCCAAGGGCGTCGTGGTGACGCACGCCGGGTTCGCCCGGCTCGGCGCGCACCAGCGGGAGAAGTACGGCATCACGCCGGAGTCGAAGGTGCTGCACTTCGCCTCGCCCTCGTTCGACGCCTCCTTCCTGGAGCTGCTGGTCACGCTGGTCGGCGCGGCCACCGCCGTGGTGGCGCCGCCGACCGTCTACGGCGGCGCCGACCTGGCTGCGCTGCTGCGCCGGGAGCGGGTCACGCACGCCATCTTCACCCCGACCGCGCTCGCCTCCATGGAGCCGGACGACCTGGACGACCTGCGGGTGATCCTGACCGGCGGCGAGGTGCTCAAGGCCGACCTGGTGCGGCGCTGGGCGCGGCCGATCGGGGAGAGCGGCATCCGGGAGTTCTACAACGCCTACGGCCCCACCGAGGCCACCGTCGCCACCACCGTCACCGAGCAGCTCAGCGGCAGGCTGGTGCCGACCGTCGGCACCGCCATCCCGGGTAACGGGGTGTACGCGCTTGACCGCAGGCTGCGGCCGGTGCCGGACCGGGTCGTCGGCGAGCTGTACCTGAGCGGCGCGCAGCTGGCCCGCGGCTACCTGGCGCGCCCCGCGCTCACCGCGGAGCGCTTCGTCGCCGACCCGTTCGCCGCGGACGGCTCCCGGCTCTACCGCACCGGCGACCTGGTGCGCTGGACCAGGGCGGGCGACCTGGAGTTCGTCGGGCGCACCGACTCCCAGGTCAAGATCAGGGGCAGGCGGATCGAGCTCGGCGAGATCGACGCCGTGCTCGCGGGCCACGACGACGTGGACTTCGTGGCCACGCTCGGCGTCGACCGGCCCGGCGGCGGCACCATCCTCGCCGCCTACGTGCGGCCGGTGCCCGGCCGCAGCCCGGAGCCGCGCGAGCTCTTCGCGCTGGCCGAGCGGAGCCTGCCCGGCTACATGGTGCCCGCCGCCATCACCCTGCTGGACGAGGTGCCGCTGGCGCCCACCGGCAAGCTGGACCGGGCCGCGCTGCCCGCGCCGGTGCTGCGCGGCGCCGCCTACCGCGCGCCCGCCACCCGGCTGGAGGCGCTGGTCGCCGGGGTCTTCGTGGAGCTGCTCGGCGCCGAGCGCGCAGGCGCCGACGACGACTTCTTCACGCTCGGCGGTAATTCGCTCAGCGCCACCAGGCTCGCCGCCAGGCTGGGCGCGCGGCTGGACACCACGGTCCCCGCCCGGCTGGTCTTCGAGGCGCCGACGGTGGCGGCGCTGGCCGCCCGGCTCGCCGAGATCCAGGGCTCCGGCGCGCGCCCCGCGCTCACCCCGGTGCCGCGCCCGGAGCGGCTGCCGCTCTCCCCGGCGCAGCAGCGCATGTGGTTCCTGAACCAGTTCGACACCAGCTCGCCCACCGACACCATCCCGGTGGCGCTGCGCCTCACCGGCGCGGTCGACCTCGCCGCCATCCGGGCCGCCGTCGCCGACGTGCTGGAGCGGCACGAGGCGCTGCGCACCGTCTACCCGGCGGTGGACGGCGCCGCGCACCAGGTGGTGCTCCCGGTCGCCGGGGTGCTGCCCGACCTGGACCCGCGCCCGGCCGACCCGGCCGCGCTGCCCGCCCGGCTCGCCGACTTCGCCAATGTCGGCATCGACGTCACCGAGCAGCCGCCGGTGCGCGCCGCGCTCTACGAGCTCGGGCCGGAGGAGTACGTCTTCGCGCTGGTCCTGCACCACATCGCCGCCGACGGCGCCTCGGTCGCCCCGCTGGTCCGCGACCTGAGCACCGCCTACCTGGCGCGCGCCGACGGCCGCGCCCCCGGCTGGGCCCCGCTGCCGGTCCAGTACGCCGACTACACCCTGTGGCAGCGCGAGCTCCTCGGCGCCGAGGACGACCCCGAGTCCATGGCCGCCGCGCAGCTGGGCTACTGGCGGGCCGCGCTCGACGGCATCCCCGTCCGCCTCGACCTGCCCGCCGACCACCCGCGCCCCGCGGTCGCCTCCGGCCGCGGCGCCAGGCACGGCTTCGAGATCCCCGCCGCCACCTACACGGCCGTCGAGGAGCTGGCCAGGAAGCACAACGCCTCGGCGTTCATGGTCGTGCACGCCGCCTTCGCGGTGCTGCTGGCCCGGCTCTCCGGCACCCGCGACATCACCATCGGCACCCCGGTGGCCGGGCGCGGCGAGGCCGCGCTGGACGACCTGGTCGGCATGTTCGTCAACACCCTGGTGCTGCGCACCCCCGTCGACCCCGCCGCGCCCTTCACCGAGCTGCTCACCCGGGTCAGGGAGGCCGACCTCGGCGCCTTCGCGCACGCCGAGCTGCCCTTCGAGCGGCTGGTCGAGGTGCTCGACCCCGAGCGCAGCGCCGCGCACCACCCGCTCTTCACCGTCGCGCTGTTCTTCCAGAACCTGGACCGGGTCGCCATCGAGCTGCCCGGGCTCACCGTCACCGGCCTCGACACCGAGGCCGCCCGCGCCCGCTTCGACCTGCAGCTCACGGTGAACCCGGGGCAGCACGGCGCGGGCGCCGAGTTCACCTACGCCACCGACCTCTTCGAGCCGGAGACCGTCGCGGGCTTCGCCGACGGCTTCCTCCGGCTGCTCGACGCGCTGGTCACCCGGCCCGCCGCCGCGGTGGGCGACGCCCCGCTGCCCGCCGCCGCCGACCGGGCGGCCGCGGTGTGCTCCGGCCCGGAGTTCGAGGTGCCGGTGGAGGAGCTGCTCGACGGCTATCGCCGGGTGGTGCGCACGCTCCCGACGCAGGTCGCCGTGGAGTACGAGGGCCGGATCCTGACCTACGCCGAGTTCGACGCCGCCGTGAACCGGCTCGCCCGGCTGCTCATCGCCCGCGGCGCCGGGCCGGAGACCGTGGTCGCGCTCTCGATTCGGCGCTCCCCGGAGCTGGTGATCGCGATCTACGCGGTGCTCACCGCGGGCGCCGCCTACCTGCCGCTCGACCCCGAGCACCCGGCCGAGCGGATCGAGACCGTGCTCACCATCGCGGCACCGGTCTGCCTGCTCACCACCGCCGCCGACCGGGTGCCCGCGCCCGCCGGGCTGCCGGTGCTCGAACTGGACAGCCTGGACGCGGCGGGCTTCGGCGCCGAGCCGCTCGCCGCGCACGAGCGCCGCGCCCCGCTGCACCCCGAGCACCCCGCCTACGTGCTCTTCACCTCCGGCTCGACCGGGCAGCCCAAGGGCGTCGCGGTCCCGCACCGCGCCATCCACCAGCAGATCAGCTGGATGCTGGCGCGCTACCCGCTGGAGCCGGGCGACCGCTACCTGCAGAAGACCGCGACCACCTTCGACGTCTCGCTCTGGGGCTGGCTGCTCCCGCTGCGCGCGGGCGCGCGGCTGGTGCTCGCCACCCCGGACGGCCACCGCGACCCGCGCTACCTGCTGGACACCATCGCCGCGCGCGGCATCACTGTCACCGACTTCGTGCCGTCCATGCTCACCGCGCTGGTCGCGGCGGCGGGGCGGGCCAGCGCCGACCTGGCGAGCCTGCGCGAGCTCTTCGTGATCGGCGAGGCGCTGCCCCCGGAGACCGCAGCCGCCTTCGCCGCCGCCACCCCGGCCCGGCTGCACAACCTGTACGGCCCCACCGAGGCCGCCGTTTCCATCACCGGCTGGACCGCGCGCCCCGGCGCGCCGGTGGCCATCGGCGAGCCGCAGGGCGGCAGCCGGGTGTACCTGCTTGACGAGCGGCTGCACCCGGTGCCCTCCGGCGTCGTCGGCGAGCTCTACCTGGCGGGCGGGCAGCTGGCCCGCGGCTACCTGGGCCGCCCCGACCTGACCGCCGACCGCTTCGTCGCCGACCCCTTCGGCCCGGCGGGCTCCCGCATGTACCGCAGCGGCGACCTGGTGCGCCGCACCGCCGCGGGCGAGCTGGAGTACCGTGGCCGCGCCGACTTCCAGGTGAAGTTCCGCGGGCAGCGGGTCGAGCTGGGCGAGATCGAGGCCGCGCTGCTGGCCGCGCCGGGCGTGGCGCAGGCCGTCGTGGTCCCGGTGCCGGTGGCCGAGGGCGAGCACCTGGTCGGCTACGTCGTGCCCGCCGGGGGCACCGAGCTCGACCGGGACGCGCTGCGGTCCGGGCTCGCCGCCCGGCTGCCCGGGTACCTGGTGCCCGCCGCGCTGGTCGTGCTGGACGCGCTGCCGCTGAACAGCGCGGGCAAGCTGGACCGCAGGGCGCTGCCCGCGCCGGAGTTCACCGCGCGCGCCTTCACCGCGCCCAGCGGCCCGGTGGAGGAGCTGGTCGCGGCCGCCTACGCGGAGGTGCTGGAGACCGCAGGCGTCGGCCGGGACGACGACTTCTTCGCGCTCGGCGGCAACTCGCTGGGCGCCATGCGGGTCGCGGCCAGGATCGGCGCGGCGCTGGAGCGCCGGGTCCCGGTGGCGCTCGTCTTCGAGCTGCCGGTGGTCTCGGCGCTGGCCGCCCGGCTCACCGGCGCCCCCGTCGAGGACGCCCCCGCACTGGTCGCGGCGGTGCGCCCGGCGACCGTCCCGCTCTCCCCGGCACAGCGCCGGATGTGGTTCCTGAACCAGTTCGACACCGCCGCCACCGCCTACAACATCCCGGTCGCGGTGCGGCTGCGCGGCGCGCTGGACACCGCGGCGCTGCGCGCCGCGCTCGCCGACCTGATCGACCGGCACGAGACGCTGCGCACGCGCTACCCGGACACCGGCGCAGGCCCCGAGCAGCAGATCCTGCCGCCCGGCGGCGGCCTCGAGCTCGGCGTCGAGCCGGTGGCCGCGGCCGAGGTCACCGAGCGGGTGGCCGAGCTGGCCGCGACCCCGTTCGACGTGGCCGCCGAGGTTCCGGTGCGGGCCGCGCTGCTCGCCGTCACCGACCCGGAGCCCGGCGCCGCCGAGCACGTGCTCGTCGTGGTGCTGCACCACATCGCCGCCGACGGCTGGTCCATCCGCCCGCTCACCCACGACCTGGTCGCCGCCTACCGGGCCAGGGTCGACGGCGCCGCCCCCGAGTGGCCGCCGCTGCCGGTGCAGTACGCCGACTACGCGCTCTGGCAGCGCGGCACCGTCGGCGACCCCGACGACCCCGACTCGCTCGGCGCCGCCCAGCTGCGCTACTGGCGGGACGCGCTGGACGGGCTGCCCGCCGAGTCCACGCTGCCCGGCGACCGGCCGCGCCCGGCGCAGCCATCGCTGCGCGGCGGCTCGGTCGCCTTCACCGTCGACCCCTCGGTGCACCGCGCCCTGGACGAGCTGGCCCGCGGCACCGGCGCCTCGCTCTTCATGACCGTGCACACCGTGCTCGCGGTGCTGCTGGCCCGGCTCGGCGGCGGCGACGACATCGCCGTCGGCACCGCGGTCGCGGGCCGCGGCGTCGCCGAGCTCGACGACGTGGTCGGCATGTTCGTCAACACCCTGGTGCTGCGCAGCCGGATCGACCCCGCCGAGCCCTTCGCCGAGCTGCTGGCCAGGCAGCGCGAGGTCGACCTGGCCGCCTTCGCGCACGCCGACGTCCCGTTCGAGGAGGTCGTCGCGGCGGTGGAGCCGGAGCGCGCGCTGAACCGCAGCCCGCTCTTCCAGGTCGCGCTCGCCTACCAGAACCTCCCCGCCACCAGCTTCGCGCTGCCCGGACTCGAGCTGACCGTGCTCGACCCGCAGCTGCGGGTGGAGCGCTTCGACCTCTCGGTCGCCATCGGCGCGGCCGGGCCGGAGCGCGGCGCCGCGCTGGTCGGCTCGGTCGGCTACGCGCTGGACCGCTACGCCGAATCCACCGTGCGCGCCTTCGCCGGGCGGTTCGTCCGGCTGCTCGCCGCGGTGGCCGCGGCGCCGCGCACCCCCGTCGGCGACCTGCCGCTGGTCACCGAGGCCGAGCTGGGCGGTTCGTCCCGGCTCGGCGGCAGGCCCGCTCCCGACCTGCTCACCCTGTCCGAGCTGCTCACCGGCGCCGCCGCGCAGGCGCCCGCCACCGTCGCGGTGCGCGCGGGCGAGCGGGTCTGGACCTACGACGAGCTGCAGACCCGCTCGGCGCGGCTGGCCCGCGCCCTGATCGACAGCGGCATCGGCCCCGGCGACGTGGTCGCGATCGGCATGCCGCGCACGCCGGAGTCGGTGCTCGCCGTCTGGGCGGTGGCGCAGACCGGCGCCGCCTTCGTCCCGGTCGACCCGGACTACCCGCCGGAGCGGGTGGCCTACATGGTCACCGACTCCGGCGCGGTCCTCGGCCTCACCCTCGCCGCGGTGCGCGACCGGCTCCCCGCCGACCTGCCCTGGCTGGCGCTCGACGGCCGCGGCTCGGACAGCTGGATCAACGAGTTCGGCGCCGCCCCGGTCACCGACCGGGACCGGCTGGCCCCGCTCAACCCCGCCGACATCGCCTACGTGGTCTACACCTCCGGCTCCACCGGCGCGCCCAAGGGCGTCGCGGTGAACCACCTCGGGTTGGCCGGGCTGGTGGTGGCGCAGCGGGTCGCGCTGCGCGCCTCCGGCGAGTCCAGGGTGCTGCACGTGGCCTCGCCCTCCTTCGACGCCTCGATCTTCGAGCTGCTGCTCGCCGTCGGCGCGGCCGCCACCCTGGTCATCGCGCCGCGCAGCGCGTCGAGCGGCGACGAGCTGGCCGAGCTGCTGCGCGCCGAGGCGGTCTCGCACGCCGTGCTCACCCCGTCGGTGCTCGCCACCCTCGACCCGGCCGCGCTCCCGGAGCTGGTCTCGCTGCTCGCCGCGGGCGAGGCGAGCCCGCCGGAGCTGGCCGCCCGCTGGGCGATCCCGCTGCCGGACGGCCGGGTCCGCGAGGTGCACAACGGCTACGGCCCCACCGAGGCCACCGTCATGACCAACAGCGCCAAGCTGCAGCCCGGCGCGCCGGTGACGCTCGGCGAGACCGTCGCCGGGATCACCGAGTGGGTGCTCGACGGCAGGCTGCACCCGGTGCCGACCGGCGCCGTCGGCGAGCTGCACATCGCGGGCGCCGCGCTCGCGGAGAGCTACCGCAACCGCCCCGACCTCACCGCCGCCCGCTTCGTCGCCTGCCCCTGGCTCCCGGGCCAGCGCATGTACCGCACCGGTGACCTGGTGCGCCGCACCGCCTCCGGCGACCTGGAGTTCCTCGGCCGCAACGACCTCCAGGTGAAGATCCGCGGCCTGCGGATCGAGCCGGGCGAGCTGGAGGCCGTGCTCACCGCGCACGAATCGGTCGGCTTCGCGGTGGTGCAGCCGCGGCAGCTGCCCGGCGGCGCGGTCGGGCTGGTCGGCTACGTGCTGCCCGCCGACGGCCGGGAGATCGGCGTCGAGCAGCTGCACGCCTTCGTCACGCACCGGCTGCCCGCGCACCTGGTGCCCGCGGCGCTGGTGGTGCTGGACAGCATCCCGCTCACCCCGGGCGGCAAGCTGGACCGCGCCGCGCTGCCCGCCCCGGTCCCCGCAGGCGGCACCGCGCGGCCGCCGGTCGACGCCACCCAGGCCCGGCTCGCCGAGATCTTCGGCCGGGTGCTCGGGCTGGAGCAGATCGGCGTCGACGAGTCCTTCTTCGCGCTCGGCGGCGACAGCATCTCGGCCATCCAGGTGGTCGGCGGGGCGCGTGCGGCCGGGTTGGTGATCACCGCGCGCGAGGTCTTCGAGCAGCGCACCGTTGCCGGGCTGGCCAGGGTCGCGCGCACCGCCGCGCACCCGGGCACGGCCACCACCGAGCTCTCCGGCGGCGGCATCGGCTCCATGCCGCTGCTGCCGGTGCTCGCCGACTTCCTCGACCGCGGCGGCATCGTCGACCGCTTCGGCCAGTTCATGGTGCTCGCGCTGCCGCCGGGGATCGACCGGGACGAGCTGGTCGGCACCCTGGCCGCCGTGGTCGAGCGGCACGACGCGCTGCGCGCCCGGCTGCGCCCGGTGGGGGGTGCGCACTGGGAGTTCGAGACCAGGGCGACCGGCTCGCTGGAGCTCGTCGACGCCGCCATCACCCGGCTCGACGTGCCCGCCGCCGCAGGCGAGGCCGAGCTGAACCGCTTCGCGGCCGTCGCCGCCGACACCGCGCTGGCCGAGCTGGCCCCGGCCGCGGGCCGGATGTTCGCCGGGGTCTGGCTGCACCGCCCCGACGACCGCGACGCGCTGGTCCTCGCCGTGCACCACTACGTGATCGACGGCGTCTCCTGGCGGGTGCTGCTGCCCGACCTGGTCACCGCGTGGGCGCAGATCTCCGCGGGCATCGAGGTCGAGCTGCCGCCGGTCGGCACCTCGCTGCGGCGCTGGGCGCACGGCCTCGCCGAGGCCGCGCCGGGCCGGGCGGACGAGCTCCCGCTCTGGCGCTCCATCCTGGCCACCCCGGACCCGCTGCTCGGCGTGCGCGCGCTCGACCCGCGCCGCGACACACACGCGGGCACCGGCCGCTTCGAGGTGCCGGTGCCCGGCCCGGTGGCCGCCGCCGTGCTCACCCGGCTGCCCGCGCTCTACCACACCGGCCCGGACACCGCCCTGCTCACCGCGCTGGCCATGGCGGTGCGGGCCTGGCGCGCCCGGCGCGGCGTCGACGCCGCCACCACCGTGGTCCGGCTGGAGGGCCACGGCCGCGAGGAGCAGGCGGTGCCCGGCGCCGACCTGGCCCGCACCGTCGGCTGGTTCACCACCGTGCACCCGGTCGCGCTCGACCTCGGCGCGGTCGAGCTCGGCCCCGACTACGAGGGCGGCGCCGCCACCGCCGAGGCGGTGCGCGCCGTCAAGGAGAACCTGCGCGCCGTCCCCGACCGCGGCATCGGCTTCGGCATGCTGCGCCGGTTCGCGGGCGGCGAGCTCGCCGAGCCCGCGCACCCGGGCCAGATCTCCTTCAACTACCTGGGCCGCGCGGGCGGCATCGCGGGCGCGCACGTCATGGACTGGCTGCCCACCGGCGAGTTCGGCCGGATCGAGCTGGACCCCGCGCCCGAGCTGCCCGCCTCCGGCGTGATCGAGATCGACGCCATCGCCGACGACCTGGACGGCATCCGGCTCACCGCCACCTTCCGCTACGTCGCGGGCATCCTGGACGAGGCCGACGTCCGCGACCTCGCCGAGGACTGGCTGGCCGCGCTGGAGGCGCTGGCCGGGCACCTCGCGCACCCGGCCGCGGGCGGGCTCACCCCCTCCGACGTCGCGCCCGCCGCGGTCACCCAGCGCGAGCTGGACCACTGGCGCGCCGCGGGCGGCGGGCTGGTCGACGTGCTCCCGGTGACCCCGCTGCAGGCCGGGTTGCTGGTGCACAGCGCCGAGCCAGGCACCGACTACTACGTCATGCAGTTCGCGCTGGAGCTCCCGGCCGACGTCGACCTCGACCGGCTGTACGCCGCGGGCACCGCGCTGCTGGACCGGCACGCCGTGCTGCGCACCGGCTTCGCGCACACCGCCGACGGCACCCCGGTCCAGCTGGTCTACGACCGGGTGGAGCTGCCGTGGCAGCTCGTCGAGTGGGTGCCCGACGCCGAGCTGCCCGCGCTGCGCGCCGCCGAGCGGGCCGAGCCGATGGACCCCGGTACCGCCCCGCTGCTCCGGATGACGGTGTACCGCACCGAGTCCGGCCGCGCGCACCTCGTGCTCACCCTGCACCACCTGCTGCTCGACGGCTGGTCGATGCCGCTGCTCGTGCGCGACCTGCTCGTGCTCTACGCGGGCGGCGGGGCCGAGCTGCCCACGCCGCGGCCGTACCGCGACCACGTGCAGTGGCTCGCCGAGCGCGACCGCGGCGCCGCCACCGCCGCGTGGGCCGCCGCGCTGGACGGCGTCGAACCGACCCTGCTCGCCCCCGCGCTCGCCGCCTTCGCCGGGCCGGTGCGGAGCGAGCGCGCCGACGAGGTCGGCACCGCCGTCGTCGACATCGACATCACCAGGACCGCCGCGCTCGGCGCGCTGGCGACCGGCACCGGCGTCACCATCGCCACCGTGGTGCAGGCGGCCTGGGCGCTGGTCGTCGGCGCCGCCGTCGGCAGCGACGACGTGGTCTTCGGCGCGGTCGTCGCAGGCCGCCCCGCCGACCTGGCGGGCGCCGAGGACATGGTCGGGCTCTTCGCCACCACCGTGCCGGTCCGGGTGCACACCGGCGGGCCGGGCACCGTGCGTACCCTGCTCACCCGGCTGCAGTCCGAGCAGGCCGCGCTGCTCGACCACCACCACCTCGGGCTCGCCGAGATCCAGCGCGCCCCCGCGCACCGGACCGGCTCCGCCGACCCGCTCTTCGACACCCTGGTCGCGGTGGAGAGCTACCCGGTGGACACCGAGGCGCTGCGCGCCGCCGCCGAGCACGCCACCGGCGCGCCCGGCGCAGGCGCGCTCGACGCCGTCACCTACACGCACTACCCGATCACCCTGCTGGTCGACGTCGGCGACCGGCTCGGCATCCGGGTGCTCTTCCGGCGCGACACCGTCGAGGACGCCGTCGCCGCCGTGCTCACCCAGCGGCTGCGCGTGGTCCTCGACCGCATCTCGCTCGGCCCCGACCGCAGGCTGGCCGCGCTCGACCTGCTGCCCGGCCCCGAGCGCGCCATGCTGGACGCGCTCAACGACGGCGCGCTCGCCCCGCCGCCCGGCGAGGACACCCTGGTCTCGCTCTTCCGCGACCAGGTCGCGCGCACCCCCGACGCCCCCGCGGTGACCTTCGGCGACGAGACGCTGAGCTACGCCGAGTTCGGCGCCCGCGTCGCCGGTCTCGCCGGTGCGCTGGCCGCGCGCGGCGCAGGCCAGGAGCGGCTGGTCGCCGTCGCGCTGCCGCGCTCGCTCGACCTGGTGACCGCGATCTACGCGGTGCTGGAGACCGGCGCCGCCTACGTCCCGCTCGACCCCGCCGACCCGGCCGAGCGGATCGACGCCGTCCTCGCCCGGATCCGCCCCGAGTTCGTCCTCGCGGGCGCCGATTTCCACACCGGGAGCGGCGCCGAGGTGGTCGATATCGCCGCGGTCGAGCCCGGCGCGGCGCCCGCCTACGCCAACCGCCCCGACACCCTGGCCTCCGTGGTGCACACCTCCGGCTCCACCGGCACCCCCAAGGGCGTGCTGATCACGCACCGGCAGCTGGTGAACCAGCTGCGCTGGGCCCAGTCCGCGCACCCGCACGACGGCTCCGACGTCGTACTGCACAAGACCCCGGTCACCTTCGACATCCACGCCTGGGAGCTGTTCTGGCCGCTGCAGACCGGGGCGCGGCTGGTGATCGCCGAACCCGACGCGCACCGCGAGCCCGCGCTGCTGCGCGCCCTGATCGAGCGCGAAGGCGTCACCACGGTGCACTTCGTGCCCGCGCTGCTCGACGCCTACCTCGGGCTGCTCGCCGAGACGCCGGGGGAGCCCGCGGCGCTGCCGCGCCGGGTCTTCGCCGCGGGCGAGGCGCTGAGCCGGACCACCGTCCAGCGCTGCGCCGCGCTGCTCACCGGCGAGCTGCACAACTGGTACGGCCCCGCCGAGGCCACCGTGGTCACCGCGCACCGCGCCGACACCGACGGCGCGGCGGGCCCGGTGCCGATCGGCACCCCGGTCGCGGGCACCGACATCCACGTGCTCGACGGGCTGCTGCGCCGGGTGCCGATCGGCGCTCCCGGCGAGCTGTACCTGGCCGGGGTCCAGCTGGCCCGCGGCTACGCGGGCGAGCCAGGCCGCACCGCCGAGCGGTTCGTCGCCGACCCGTTCCGCCCCGGCGAGCGGCTCTACCGCACCGGCGACGTCGTCCGGCTCGGCAGGCGCGGGCTGGACTACCTGGGCCGCAACGACTTCCAGGTGAAGCTGCGCGGGCAGCGGGTCGAGCCCGGCGAGGTGGAGGCGGTGCTGCGCGCGCACCCCGCCGTCGCCAGGGCCGCGGTGACCGTCGCCGACGGGGTGCTCGTCGCCTACCCGGTGCCGGTCGCCGGGCAGGTCGTCGACCCGGCCGAGCTGCTCGCCTTCGCCCGCACCCGGCTGCCCGGGTACCTGGTGCCCGCCGCCGTCGTCCCGCTGGCCGAGCTGCCGCTCACCGGCACCGGCAAGCTGGACCGCCGCGCCCTGCCCGCCCCCGACTTCGCGCCGCGCGCGGGCCGGGAGCCTGCGGGCGAGACCGAGCTGCTGGTCGCCGCCGCCTTCGCCGCCGCGCTCCCCGGCGCGGCCGCCGTCGGCGCCGACGACGACTTCTTCGCGCTCGGCGGAACCAGCCTGGACGCCGTGCGCGCCGTGGCGCAGTTGGCCGCCGACACCGGCGTCCCCGTCCGCGTCCCGTGGCTCTTCGACGGAACCACCGTCGCCGACCTCGCCGCGCGCATCGACGCAGCCCGCGGCCTCCCCGCCACCGCCGGCGCGCACGCGACCTCCGGTGCCCCTGCGGCCTCCGGCGCGCACGCAGCCGCGGAAGCGCTGCCGCAGCCCGACGCCTCTGCGGTACCGGAGTCCGGCTCCCACGAGGGGCCGCAGCCCGACGCCTCTGCGGTACCGGAGTCCGGCTCCCACGAGGGGCCGCAGCCCGATGCCAACGCGGTGTCGGAGCTCGGCTCCCTCGAGGGGCCACAGCCCGACGCCTACCCCGTGCCGGAGTCCGGCGCACCCGCCGGCGATTTCGGCGTGCCGAGCGCCGACCTCGGCACCGCTGCCGCGGTGGGCGCAGACGATATGCCGACCGCCGTCTACCAGCCGGTCACGACGGGCAGGCACGCCGCCGAGCCCGCCCCCGCGGACCCGGCCCTCGCCGTCGTCCTCCCGCTGCGCGCGGGCGACGGGAAGCAGCCGCCGCTGTTCTGCATCCACCCCATGGCCGGACTGGCCTGGTGCTACCAGCCGCTCGCCACCCGCCTCGCCCCGGAGATCCCGGTCTACGGCATCCAGTCCCCGGTCCTCTCCGCCCCGATCACCGGCCCGGAGGCATGGGACGGCCCGGAATCGCTGGCCGAACTGGCCGAGCGCTACGTCGCCGAGATCCGCGCCGTGCGCCCGGAGGGCCCGTACCACCTGCTCGGCTGGTCCCTCGGCGGCGTGCTCGCGCACGAGGTCGCGGTCCGGCTGCGCACCGCGGGCCACGAGGTCGGGGTACTCGCCATGCTCGACGCCGACTTCGCCTTCGACCTCGCCACCTGGCGCGAGACCACGGTGCGCATGCTCGCCGAGATCGGCATGCACGACGTCGACCCCGACCGGCTCGCCGAGCTCTCCGACGAGCACCTGTCCGCGCTGCACCGCAGCATCCCCGCCGAAATGGTCGAGGTGGACCGGGTCCGGCTGCGCGCCGCCTACACCACCGCGGTCCGCTCGGTGCTGCTGCTGCCCCGGCACCGCCCCGGCGTCTTCGACGGCACCGTGCACTACTTCCGCGCCGCCGCCGACGACCGCCGCGACCACGACGTCATCGCCTCCTGGCGCCCGCACGCCGCCCGCGTCCTCGACCACGAGGTCGCTGTCAAGCACGAGCAGATGACCGACCCCGCCGCCCTCGACACCGTCGTCCCCCTGCTCGACGCCCTCCTCACCGCCGACGCCCCCACCGAGATCCGCCCCCTCAGGATCCCGGCCGCAGAGGCTCCTTCGGCCGCGCAGCGCGACGTCGAGGAATCCGCCGTCGAATCGCCCTGGGCCACCCCCGCGAACGGCGTGCCCGTCCCCGCCGCCGATCCCCGCCCGGCCCACGGCGGAGAATCCGACCCCCCGGCGCCCGAGCCCGACCTCCCCGCCGCCGAGTCCCCGTGGGCCACCCCGTCCAACGGCGTGCTCGCACCCGGTGCCG
Organism: Nocardia sp. NPDC057353; assembly: GCF_042667085.1. Taxonomy (NCBI): domain Bacteria; kingdom Bacillati; phylum Actinomycetota; class Actinomycetes; order Mycobacteriales; family Nocardiaceae; genus Nocardia; species Nocardia sp. NPDC057353. The sequence goes on along the minus strand of NZ_JBHVAK010000005.1, from coordinate 94,049 downwards.
ACGGTTCGCCTACCCACGCCGAGCCGAACACCCCCGCCGCCGAGCCCGCCTGGGCCACGCCGTCGAACGGTGTCCCCGCCACCCCGGCCCGCGAACCCGCGCGGGCCACAGCGCCGGAGCCCACCCCGGCCGAGCACGAGTCCGCCACCCCGTGGGCGTCCCCGTCCAACGGCGCCTCCGTCCCGACACCTGCCGACGCCACCCCGTGGGAAACCCCCGCGAACGGCGCCGCGGCGCCCGACCTCGCGTCCCCGGACGGCAACGGGGACCGGGTCCCGCGCCACCGCGCCCAACCGGAGACCCCGAACCCCTTCGGCCCCGCCCTCACCGAACCCGAACCGCAGCACCGGGCGGAGCCGAGGACCCAGGTCCCGACCATCTCCACCTCGACCCTGACCACCGCGGTCCTCCCGTCCCGCCTCCCGATCACCACCCCGACGGCGGCCGCGCTCGGCCTCGGCGTGCACGTCCGCGCCGCCGCGGTCGACGTCCCGGCGGGCACCGCCCCCTCGGCGGTCCGCGCCGCGATCGACGCGGTCATGCAGCGCCACCCCCTGCTGTGGTCCCGCTGGCGCCAGGAGCCGGGCGCACCGGGTCCGGTCTTCGAGCTCCCGCCCCCGGCCGAGCGGGTGGACGAGCCCTTCGTGAGCCTCCCGCTCTCCGGCGAACTCCCGCCCCTGGACCGCCTCGTCGGCGAGGTCTCGGCCGAGCTCGACCCCGCCGCGGGCCGCAATATCCGCTTCGTGCACGCCGCCCGCCCGGACGGCTCCGCCACCCTGCTGCTGGTCGCCTCGGCGCTCGTGGTCGACGACACCACCTGGCGCATCCTGGCCGACGACCTCTCCGCCGCGTGGTCCGGCAGCAGGCACGCGGGCAGGGCGGGCTCCGACGACGGGGTCACCGAGCTGCTCACGGCCCTGCGCCGCCGCCTCGCGGGCGCCGAGCGCGCCGAGCTGGACTGGTGGCGCGGCACCCTCGCGGGCCGCCCCGCCGAGCCGCCTGCCCCGGCGGGCGGCCGCCGCCGCATCTCGCTCACCATCACCGGCGACGGCACCGCCGCGGTGGCCGCCGCCGCGGCCGCGCACGGCGCCGAGGTGCTCGACGTCCTGCTCGCCGCCACCGTGCTGGCCACCGACACCGCCGCCGACCAGGCCGTCACCAGGGCCATCGGCCCCGTGGTCCGGCTGCAGGCGGACGGCAGGACCGCGGACCGCACCGACGGCGTCGCGGGCGCCTTCGACGTCGCCTACCCGCTCCCGCTGCCCGCGGCGGGCGTCGACGTGGCCGAGGCGCTGGTCGGCGGCCCGGCCGCGGGCGCGCTGCTGGAGCGGATCGCCGCCGCGCGCGCCGCGGTGCCGTCCGGCGGCGCGGGCTACTCGGTGCTGCGGCACGTCACCGCCCGCCGCGAGCTGGCGGCCGCGGCGCAGGGCCGCTACGCGCTGCGCTACCGGGACGTGCGCCCGGCCCGGGTGCTGATCGAGCCGCCGGTCCAGGACCTGCTGCTGGACCTGCTGGTCGACGTCGGCCCGGACGGCCTCCTGGTCCGCTTCGACTACGTCGAGGCGGCGTTCAGCCAGGACGAGATCCGGGTCTTCGCCGAGCACTGGGTGCGCGCGCTGGGCGGGCTGGCCGAGCACGGCTCGCAGCAGCCCGCCGCGCGCTGACCCACGCCGCGCGCCGCACCCGATCGCCGGTGCGGCGCGGGCGGTCGGGCATGATGGGGCAAAGTCACAGTAACGTCACGCGGGGCCGCGGCGACTACACAGACCGTAGGGTTCGGGGCGTGTGTCCGCGTCAGGACGTGCCAGTCGACAAACCCGAGACGAAGTGAAGGTGTGAAATTGATACGTCGACCCAGCCGGCGCCGCGGTACCCGCGCGGCCGTGATGATCGCGACGACGGCGGTGCTCGGTGGCCTGCTGTCCGGTCTCGGCACCTCGACGGCGGCGGCCGACCCGATCATGGACCAGAAGGCGCTGCTCGGTAACCCGGTCGCGCCGAACGGCTCGAAGATCGTCAAGGCGGAGTACAAGGATGCCCGCAGCCTGCGGCTGCACGTGTACTCCGCGGCCATGGACGAGAACATCCTGATCGATGTGCAGCGCCCCGCGGACACCTCGGAGCCGCGTCCGACGCTCTACCTGCTCAACGGCGCGGGCGGCGGCGAGGACGACGCCTCCTGGCAGGCCAAGACCGACGCGCTCGAGTTCCTCTCGGACAAGAACGTGAACGTCATCCAGCCCATCGGCGGCAAGTGGAGCTACTACACCGACTGGATCGCCGACGACCCGGTGCTCGGTCGCAACAAGTGGAAGACCTTCTTCACCGAGGAGCTGCCCCCGCTGGTCGACGGCGCGCTCGGCACCAACGGCGACAACGCCATCGCGGGGCTCTCCACCTCGGGCACCACCGTGCTCGCGCTGCCGATCGCCAAGCCCGGGCTGTACAAGGCGGCCGCCGCCTACAGCGGCTGCGCCATGACCAGTGACCCGGTCGGCTCGGAGTTCGTGCGGCTCACCGTCGAGGTATGGGGCGGCGGCGACACCGACAACATGTGGGGCCCGGAGGGCAGCCCGGAGTGGGCCGCCAACGACCCGTACGTGAACGCCGAGAAGCTGCGCGGCACCGAGCTCTACATCTCCACCGGCAGCGGCCTGCCCGGCAGGCACGACACCCTGGACGGCCCGTACGCCCTGCCCGGCTCCTCCGGGCTGGCCAACCAGCTCGTGGTCGGCGGCGTCATCGAGGCGGGCACCAACTACTGCACCCACAACCTGGCGACCAAGCTGAAGGACCTGGACATCCCGGCCACGGTCAACTTCCGCCCGGACGGCACCCACTCCTGGGGCTACTGGCGCGATGAGCTCCCCGCGTCCTGGCCGACCCTGGCCCGCGGCCTCGGGCTGTAGCAGTACTCCGGTGAACGCCCCGGCCGCAGCGGCGGCCGGGGCGTTCGCTATTCCGGGAGCAGGAAGGCCAGCGCCGCCTCCAGCGCGGCGTCGGCGTACTCCGCGGTGAGCCCGCCGAGCCCGAGCGCCCAGCGCATCTGCACCGGCCCGAGCAGCAGGTCCACCGCCAACTCGGTATCGGCTCCCGGCGGCAGCGCGCCCGCCAGCCGGGCGGCGACGGCGGCGCGCTGGGGGAGCAGCAGCCGCTCGCGGTACTCCCGCGCCAGCGCAGGGTCCTGCTGGATCTCCACGTACATGGCGCGCAGGAAGCCGTCCGCGACCGGGTCGGTGAGCGCCGCGACCGCGCCGCGCAGCAGCGGGCGCAGGTCGGCGCGGAGGTCGCCGGTGTCGGGCAGCTCCGCGGGGGCGTCGCGCTCCAGCATGGCGTCCAGCACCACCGCGCCCCTGGAGGGCCACCAGCGGTAGATGGTCTGCTTGCCGACGCCCGCGCGCGCCGCGATGGCCTCGACGGTGAGCTTCGGGTACGGGAGCTCGGCGATCAGCTCGCCGGTGGCGGTGAGGATCGCGGTGCGGGCGCGTTCGCTGCGCCGGGACTCGTTCACCGCGCCAGCTTACAACGAGACGATACGTCTCGTCTTGACGGACGGTATGCGGTTCGGCATGCTTTGACGAGACGAGACGTAGCGTCTCGCTAAAGAGAGGGAGAACATGACGCGAACCTGGTTCATCACCGGCGCCAACCGCGGCCTCGGCCGCGCCTTCACCGAGGCGGCGCTGGGCGCGGGGGATCGCGTCGTCGCCACCGCCCGCGATCCGCGCACCATGCCGATCGAGCACGAGCGGCTGATCGCCCTGCCGCTCGACGTCCGGGACCGGGCGGCGGTGGTGGCGGCAGCCGCGGCCGCCGTCGAGCAGGCGGGCCACATCGACATCGTGGTCAACAACGCCGGCTACGGCCTGGTCGGCGCGGTCGAGGAGCTGTCGGAGGAGCAGCTGCGAGATCAGCTGGAGGTCAACTTCTTCGGCGCGCTCTGGGTCTCCCAGGCGTTCGCGCCGCACCTGCGCGAACGCGGCAGCGGGCACCTCGTGCAGATTTCCACGGTCGGCGCGGCGGGCAGCCTCCCGCTCTTCGGCGCGTACAACGCGAGCAAGTGGGCGCTGGAGGGCTTCAGCGCCGCGCTCGCCGACGAACTGCGCCCCTTCGGGGTCCATGTCACCCTGGCCCAGCTCGGCGGCTTCGCCACCGACTGGGCGGGCTCCAGCATGCGCTTCGGCACCGCCGTCCCGGCCTACGACGCCTGCCGCACCGGCATTTTCGGCACACCCACCTATCCCGGCGGTGCGGCACCGGTCCATGCCGACGCGCAGGCCGCGGCGGGCCGCGGCGCGAGCGCGGCGAATCCGCTCGAATCGGCAACCGGTTCCGGCTCCGAGCCGTCAGCCGAATACTCGGACGCCGCACCGGAACTCGCCGCCCGTGCCCTGCTCGAGCTCGTCGCCGAGCCGAGCCCCCCGCTGCGCCGGATCATCGGTCCCGGCGCCAGGGAAATGGTCACCGCAGCGCTCGACCAGCGCCGCGCCGACTATGCCCGCGACCCCGCATTCCGCTGGCCCACGGGGGAGTGAGGCGCACCGCGGACGCGCTCCCAGCGCCGGGCGAATCGCGTCCCCGACCTCGCCGCCCGCGACCGACCGCGACGTCCGACGTCAGTCGGCGAAGACCGGCTTCCGCTTGGTGAGCATCGCCGTCGCGCCCTCGACGAAGTCGGGCGACTGCAGCAGCTCGATCTGCCCGCTCTTCTCCGCCGCCAGCGTGGCGTCCAGCGCGGTCAGCGTGGCGGCGTTCAGCGCCTGCTTGGTGAGCTCGAGCGCCCGCCGCGGCCCGGCGGCGACCTTCGCGGCCGCGGCCTCGACCACCGCGTCCAGCTCGGCGTCGGCGACGACCGCGGTGAAGAGCCCGGCCGCGTGCGCCTCGGCGGCGGGCAGCCGCTCGCCGAGCAGCGCCAGCTTGGCCGCGAGCGGACGGCCCGCGGCGGCGGCGACCAGCGCGGCCGCGCCGCCGTCCGGCATCAGCCCGATATTGATGAAGGCGAGCAGCAGGTAGGAATCCTCGCTCGCGTAGACCAGGTCGGCGGCGAGCGCGATCCCGACCCCGACCCCCGCCGCGGCGCCCCGCACCCGCACGATCACCGGCACCGGCGCGTCGACGATCGAGCGCACCAGCCGGTTCGCGGCGTCCATCACGTGGTCCGGGGTGATCCCGCGCTGCGCCTCGGAGCCCGAGGCCGAGAGGTCGGCGCCGGTGCAGAAGTCGCCGCCCTCGCCGGTCAGCACGATGGCGCGCACCGAACGGTCATCGGCGGCGGCCAGGAAGGTGTCCCCGAGCGCGACCATGGTGTCGTAGTCGATCGCGTTCTTGCGCTTGGGCTTCGTGATCGTGACGCGCAGGATCTTGCCGTCGCGCACGGCCGAGAATCCGGCCGGAGCCGCCGTCTCGACGGAATCGGGGTTGCTCATGTCGGTCTCCTGGTAGGAAGTTCAGCGGGCGCCGTGCGATGAATGATGGTTAACTTTGCGAATTGTGGTTAACTTAGGTTGACTGGTCCGGCGCTGTCAACAGACGGCGTGCCGGAGGGAACGGAGAGGTGTATGGTCGCGGATCGCAGCGAGGCCGGTCTCGCCACCGCGCGGCCCGATTCCGGCCAGCCGGTGCGCCGCCGCCCGAAGGACCGCAAGGTCCAGATCATCCGCGCCGCCGCCCGCGCCTTCAGCGAGCGCGGCTACTACCCGGTCGGGGTCGACGAGATCGCGGCCGAGGTCGGCATCTCCGGGCCCGCGCTCTACCGGCACTTCACGAACAAGTACGCGCTGCTGGTCGCGGCCGCCGAGGAGGGCGCGCGCGCCCTGCTGGAGGTGGCCCGCGCCGCCGACGATCCCGCCGCCGACCCGCCGGAACGGCTGGACAAGCTGATCCGCGCCATCGCCGAGCACACCATCGAGATCCGCCGCGAGGCCGGGCTGTACCGCTGGGAGCGGCGCTACCTGGAGCGCGACGACCGGGTCCGGATCCGGCGCATCTACGACGACCTGAACGCCACCCTCGCCGCGCCGATCGGCGCCCTGCGCCCGGCGGCCACCGAGGCCGACGTCGCCATGCTCTCCGCCTCGGTGCTCAGCGTGGTCGCCAGCATCTCCGCGCACCGCACCGCGCTCTCCGGCACCAGGCTGCTCCCGCTGCTCACCGGGATGTGCTGGGCGGTGCTGCGCGCGGAGCTGCCGCCCGCCCCCGATCAGCCCGATCCCGGCCCCGCCGTGCGCGGCCTCCCGGTGACCTCGAAACGCGAACAGCTGCTCACCGAGGCGATCCGGATCTTCGGCAGGCAGGGCTACCACGAGGCCAGCATCGAGGAGATCGGCGCCGCCGTCGGGATCAACGCCTCCAGCGTCTACCGCTACTTCAGCAGCAAGGCCGACCTGCTCGCCGCCGCCTTCTACCGCACCGGCGACCGGGTCGCCATCGCGCTCACCGAGGCGCTGGCCGAGGCCACCGACCGCCCGGACGCGGTGCGCCGGATCGCCGAGCGCTACGCCAGGCTCACCTTCACCATGCCGGAGATCATGCCGGTCTACTACGCCGAGTTCAGCAACCTGCCGCAGGCCGAGCAGCACAAACTGCGCGCCATCCAGCGGCAGAACGTGCTGGAGTGGGCGAACCTGCTCGACGGCGACCCGATCGAGGCCAGGTTCCGGGTGCACACCGCGCTCGGCCAGGTGATCGACGTCGGCAGGCTGATCCGCTTCGACAGCCGCCCCGAGCAGCTGGCCCGGGTGCACGCGCTCATGCTCGCGGTGCTGCTCGGCGGGCGGGGAGCACCGCCCGCCGCGTCCTGAGCCTCAGCCCAGGCGGCCGTGCCGCAGCCGGAACATGACCCTGGCCGCGCGCAGGTGCCGCCGGTGCCGGTGGAAAGTGGAGAGATTCACCTGCGCCCGGTAGCGCTTGCGCGCGATCGCCAGCGTCCGGCTGAACTCCTGCAACCCCTGCACGCCGTGGCTGTGCCCCTGCCCGTACTCGCCGACCCCGCCGAACGGCAGCGCCGGAATCCCCGCGTACGCCGATGACGAGTTGATCGTCACCACCCCGACCCGCAGCTTCTCCGCGAAGGCCGCCACCTCGGCCACGTCCCTGGCGAAGACCGAGACCGCGATGCCGTTGCTCGCCGCGTTGATCCGCTCCGCCGCCTCCTCGATATCGGCCACCCGGTTCACGATGAGGACCGGGCCGACGCCCTCGCCGGTCACCGCGGTGCTGTCCTCCGGCACCTCGGTGAGCACGATCGGCTCGATGTAGGGCTCCCGGATCGAGTCCAGCCCACCCACCACCGCGCGGCCGCCCCGGGTCAGCGCGTCCCGCACCTGGGCGCGCACCACCTCGATCTGCGGCTCCAGGATCATCGGGCCGTAGGAGGCGCGCCGGTCGGCGCCGGGCCGCAGCGCGCGGGCCTGCTCGGCGACCAGGTCCAGGAACGGCTCGTAGATCGAGGCGGGCACGTAGGCGCGCTGGATGCCGGTGACGTTCTGCCCGGCGTTCGACATGGCCCCGAAGACCGCGGCCTCGGCGGCGTCCCGGAGCCGGGCGTCGACGTGCACCACCATCGAGCCCTTGCCGCTGCGCTCGACCACCACCGGGGTCATCGAGCGGGAGCACTCCGCGATCACCGCGCGGGCGCCCGCCTCGGAACCCGCGTAGGCGATCTTGTCCACCCCGGCCCGGCAGAGCGCGATGCCGGTGCGGTCGTCGCCGGTGATCGCCTGCAGCACCGGCTGCTCCGGCGCCACCTCGGCCCAGCTCTCGGCCAGCCAGACGCCGACGCCGGTGGTCAGCTCGTGCGGTTTGAACACCACCGCGTTCCCCGCCGCCATGGCGTAGGCGATCGAGCCCATCGGGGTGAAGACCGGGTTGTTCCAGGCCCCCAGCACCCCTACCACGCCGAGCGGCAGGTACCCGACCGAGGCGTGCTGGTTGCGGCTCAGCCAGGTGGAGCGCAGATTTCGGCGGCCGAGCGCCCGCGCGGCATTGCGCGCCGCCCAGTCCAGGTTCTGCACCGCGAGCATGACCTCGATCGTGGCATCGGCCGCAGGCTTGCCGGTCTCGGCGCTGAGCAGCTCGACGAGCTCGCCCGCGCGCCGGGCGATCAGCCGCTTCCAGGCCAGCAGGATCCGTTTTCGGGCGGTGAAGGTCATTCCCGCCCACCACTTCTCGGCGCGCCGCGCGGCGCGCACCGCCTGCTCGACCTCCCGTGCGCCCATGATCGCGTAGTCGCCGACGGTCTCGTCGGTGCGCGGATCGCGGATGGTCACGGTGTGCGGTCGGTCCGGTCCTCCCGGGAGCGCCGCCACCGTCGGCTGCGCGGACTCGGCCATGGTCACCCTTTCGAAATCGGTGTGCCCACCCTGCTACCGGCGATTCCGGCCCCCGAACAGCAGGGTATGCGGGTGATGCGGTGGCGGACAAGGACGTCCGCACCCCGGCCGGGCAGCGCCGCCGGTGTGACCGGCACCGCAACCCTGACCTGTGATGAATACCACAGTTGAATCGTGCACGATTGGGTACCGGTCGACCGCGCGTGATCGGGAAAGGCTGCCGGTAACATCGCGCCCGACGCGGAGGATCATCAGCCCGGGACGTTCTCGTTCCCGCAGGCGCGAGCCCGCCGCACCCCGCCGATAGTGGAGAGTTGATGCCGAGTCCGAATGCAGTGGAGGCGCCCGTGCGCGAAACGACTTCCCCCGGGGTCCGCGAGGCCGCGGTCTCGGTGACGGACGTTCGGAAGTCCTTCGGCGATGTCCACGCCCTCCAGGGCATCGGCTTCCAGGCCGAACGCGGCAAGGTGCTCGGCATTCTCGGCCCGAACGGCGCGGGCAAGACCACCACCGTGAAGATCCTGGCCACCCTGCTGCGCCCGGACTCCGGCACCGCGATCGTCGCGGGCCACGACGTGCTGCGCGACCCGGCGGGGGTGCGCCGCGCGATCATGATGACCGGCCAGTACGCCGCGCTCGACGAGAACCTCTCCGGCCGGGAGAACCTGGAGCTCTTCGGCAGGCTCATGGGGCTGACCAAATCCGCCGCCCGCAAGCGCGCGGACAGCCTGCTGGAGGAGTTCGACCTGGTGAGCGCGGGCCGCCGCGCCGTGCGGCACTACTCCGGCGGCATGCGCAGGCGGGTCGACATCGCCTGCGGCCTCGTCGTCCGCCCCGAGGTGGTCTTCCTGGACGAGCCGACCACCGGCCTCGACCCGCGCAGCCGCCAGGGCGTCTGGGAGCTGGTCACCGCGCTCAAGGAGCAGGGCATCACCGTGCTGCTGACCACGCAGTACCTGGAGGAGGCCGACGTCCTCAGCGACAACATCATCGTGATCGACCACGGCACCGTGATCGCCGAGGGCACCGCCGACCAGCTCAAGGAGCGCACCGGCGGCAGCTGGTGCGAGATCGTCCCGCTCGACCCCAAGCGCCTCGACTTCGCCGTCGCCGCGCTCGGCGACCTGGTCCCGCAGGCCGTCCGCGACGACTCGGCGGGCCACGACCGGCTCTCCATCCCGGCCCCCGGCGGCGCGAGCACGCTCGCCGAGGCGGTGCGCAGGCTGGACGCCGCTGGCATCCAGCTCGCCGACATCGCGCTGCGCCGCCCCTCGCTGGACGACGTCTTCCTGAGCATCACCGGCCACTCCGGCGGGACGCCGTGACCGCGACCGCCGCGCCGAGCGCCGCGCTCTTCGCCGAGCTGCCCGAGGCCAAGCCGAACTCGTTCGCGCAGTGGCGCGCGCTCACCGGCCGGGTCATCTGGGTGATGGCGACCAAGGGCGAGCTGATCGTCGCCATGCTCACCCCGCTGGTCTTCACGCTCGGCTTCTACCTGCCGCTGCGCTACGTCATGCAGTTCCAGGGCATCGACTACGCGCAGTTCGTCATGCCGATCATCGTGCTGCAGACCATGGCCTTCACCATGATGTCCAATGCCCAGCTGGCGGCGTTCGAGGCGCTCACCGGGTTGAGCACCAGGATGCAGAGCATGCCGATCGGCAAGCTGGTCCCGCTCACCTCGCGGATCTGCGCCGGGGTCGTGCGCTCCACCTGCTCGCTGACGGCGGCGCTGGTCTTCGGGCACCTGATCGGCTTCCGGTTCAGCGCGGGCTGGGGGCAGGCGGTGCTGTTCTGCGTCTTCTCGCTCGCGGTCGGCACCATGCTCGCCATCGGCGCGGACGCGCTCGGCAGCCTGACCAAGAGCCCGGAGTCGCTGAGCCAGGCGCTCACCCTGCCCACCATCATCTTCGGCATGCTCTCCTGCGGCTTCGTGCCGGAGACGAGCTTCCCGGAGTGGATCCGGCCCTTCGTGCGCAACCAGCCGATCTCGCAGTTCTCCTTCGCGTTGCGCGACATGGCGGCGGACGGCGTCACCTGGGACGTCCTGCTGCCGCCGCTGCTCTGGCTGGTCGGCGGGTTCGTCGCCTTCATCCCGTTGGCGATCTGGGCGAGTGTGAGGCGGTCATGAGTACGGTCGAGAAGGTCGAGCGGGAGATCACCTGGCAGGGCAGCCCGCTGCCGGAGACCAGCCCCGCCGCGGAGAACTCGGTGCGCAGCTGGGCCGCGCACAGCCTGCTGCAGTGCAAGCGGCTGCTCCTGGTCTGGGCCCGCGACCCGGGCACCACCATCCAGACCCTGGTCTACCCGGCGCTCACCCTGCTCATGTTCAAGGTGGTGCTCGGCGACTCCATCACCCGCGCCACCGGCATGCCGAGCATCTACGGCCAGGTCGCCATGCTCACCCTGATCGCGGCCATGACCGGCTCGGTGGTGAGCGCGCTCGGCTTCAAGGCGGAGAAGGCCACCGGGCTGCTCGGTCGGTTCTGGACCATGCCGGTGCACCGCGCCGCCGGGCTCACCGGCAGGCTGCTCGCCGAGGCGCTGCGGGTGCTGGTGACCACGCTCTTCGTCATCGGCGTCGGGCTCACCATCGGCTTCCGCTTCGAACAGGGCCCGCTCGCCGCGCTCGGGCTGATCGGCATCCCGGTGCTCTTCGGCATGGGCTTCGCGGTCCTGGTGACCGCGCTCGCCACCATCTCCGAGGGCGTCATGCTGGTGAACATCATCGGCATCGTCAACACCCTGCTGATGTTCTTCAACTCCGGCTTCGTCCCGGTCTTCGCCTACCCGACCTGGCTGCAGAGCACGGTGGAGAACCAGCCCATGAGCTGCGCCATCGAAGCCATGCGCGGCCTCTCCTACGGTGGCCCGGTAGCCGAGCCGCTGCTCAAGACGGTCCTCTGGACCGTCGCCCTGATCGCCGTCTTCGCCTACCCCGCGGTGCGCGGCTACCAGCGGGCCGCCGAAACCGGCCGCTGAACCGATGGCGCGTCAGCCCTCCCGGACCCGTTCGGGAGGGCTGAACTCGTAGTCCAGCCAACGGTTTCGGTTGGTCCAACCGACCAGGTCGTAGCGCCAGCGGAACGGCCAGGTGTGCGCGACGGTGTCGAAGAGGACGGCGCCGAGGGCGGTGTAGTCGTCGTGCGCGGAGAGCAGGGCGCGCTGCCCGCGTTCGTCCTGGGTGAAGAAAGATTCGAACATGGCGATCGATTGGTCGGTGGTCAACCGCCCCAGCCCCCAGAGCCCGCGCTCGCGCATCCAGTAGACGAGCCGCGCCCGCCAGGGCCAGAGCGCGGCGACCGGGTCGGACCCGCGGCGCACCGCCTCGATCGCGGTGTCGACGAGCGCGAGCGAATCGGCCACGCTGTACCCGGTGCAGGGGTGCATCATCCCGCCCCTGGAGCCGAACGGAACCGCCTGCGCCGCACCGCGCTTCGGCGGCGGCTGGTCCAGCGGGTAGTGCGCGGCCTCGCTCGGCTCGTCGCCGGTGAGCCGGATCCCGTGCGCGGCCAGCCGGTTCAGCGTGCGGCGGCGCAGCTCGTGCTGCGGCATTCCGCCGCGCAGCCCGAGGCTGGTCTCCTCGAAGATCACCGTGCCGTCGCCGAGCGGGACGGCGTAGAGGAAGGAGGGCGGCTCGTCCGGCCCGGCGCCGTTCTCCGGGCGCCAGTCCAGCAGCAGCCCCTCGCCCTCGGCCACCATGGGCGCCGCGACCTCGGCGTCGACGAAGATGCCGTGCGCGCTGGCCGCCCGACGCCTGCCGAGCGTCGGCAGCCCGCGGCAGTCGAAGACCGTGCCCGCCCGCACCACCGTGCCGTCACCCAGCGTCACCTTGTGGGCGGCCACGGAGACAGCCCGCCCCGCGAGCACCGTCGCCCCGTCCAGCGGCAGCGCGTCCCGCAGCCCCGGCTTGGAGAGCACGCAGTACGGCCGCTCGATCCGGTGCTCGGCCGCGGTCCACACCGTCGGCGCCGCGATACGCGAGGCGATCACCTCGCCGGGCAGCCACTCCGGCAGTTCGTCGACCCAGCAGGAGAAGGTGGGCGGCCAGAGCCGCTCCGGCCGCGGATCGATCGCCGCCACCCGGAGCCCCGCCGCGACCGCGCGATGCGCGAGCGCCCGGCCGGTCGGCCCGAGCCCGACCACGCAGATGTCGACCTCGCTGTCCATACCTGGCATTCAACCGGCGCGCGGCGACCCGGACAATATGGGCTCGGTCATGGTGTCCGATCAGCCGCTCCGGCCGGTGCCCTCGGCCGGCTACCGCGGGGTGACCCACGTCGTGATGTCGGCGTGCACCACCTCGACCCCGTTCGCGTCGTAGATCGAGACCGGCACCACGACCTCCGCCCCCTCGGTGATCGCCGCGAAGTCCGGTATCTCCGCCAGCTCGGCGACCGCGCGCAGCCCGGTCTCCGCCTTGGCCAGGTACTCGACCCGCATCGCCTTGGGAATCCAGCGGTGCGTCGTCGGCACCGTCGCCTCGCTCAGCATCCCCATCGCCACCTCGGCCAGGTTGCAGGCGGCGATGGCGTGGAAGGTGCCGATGTGATTGCGGATCCCGAACCACTTCGGCGACGTCACCTCGCACACCCCCGGTGCCAGCCGCACCACCGTCGGCAGCACGGTGCCGAAGTACGGCACCCGCGCCACCATCCCCAGCGAGAACAGCGCGTGCCCGAGCCGGTTGTCCGGGAGCTTCTTCCACCCGCGGTAGGTGGTGGTCAGGTTGGTCATGCGCGGTATCTTACTGCTCGGTAAGTTGAGTGATGCCCCGGTTCGACTCCTGCCCGGTCAGGGCGCGACGGGAGTGCTCCAGCTCGCGCAGGCGCTCGTCGAAGTCGACGCGGGCGGGCGGCGCGATGCCGACCTCCGCCCGGAGGGAGTGCCGCAGCGTCCGGGTGGCACTGCCGACCTCCAGGTAGAGGTAGGTCTCGAGCACGGCGATGCGCTCCGTTGCGCCGGGCTCCACGTCGAGCGCCGCGCGATATGCCGCGTCGATGCAGCGACTGACCTCCGACGTCACCGACAGCGCGCGGTCGGAGAGCACCATCTGCGCCTGCGCGAAGCTCTTCCGGAACTCCTCCCACGCCGCGTCCAGCTTCGCCTGGTCCGCCTGCCCCTCGGCCCGATCCGCCAGGTAGCGCCGCGCCGCCGCGCGGAAGTAGTGGGCGGAGGTGCTCAGCTCGGCGTAGAGCGAACGCTTTTCGTCGAGCGCGTCCTTGCCCGCGGCCTCGCGCCGCTCCTCGGCGCGCAGCCGCGACTGGAACTCCGCGTCGAGCCGCCGGGTCCGCAGGGCGAAGAACTGGGCCGCGATCGCACCCCCCAGCGTTCCCCCCGCGGTGATCGCGGCCACCGCCACATTCGTCAGATCCATCCCCATGGAGCGACCCTATCCGGGGCGATTTGAAGTCGCTCCCGCCCCTCGTGCATACTGTTCGGGTTGCCTTGCACCGGGTCGTGCCCTCGTGGCGCCCCGGGTGAGGCGAGCAGAACCTCGTGCATCTCATCGGGAGACCGGTGCGGGTGCGTCCGGGACGTCGTTCCGAGGCCGTGATGAGTTTTCGATCCGGGGCCGAAGAATGAGCGGAATGGCGACACGCCCGACCGCGTGGACCGGAGAACCATGACAGATGAACAGCGGCGAGTGACCGGGAGTTGTCCGGTCGTGGTCTCTCTCTGAGGCGTCTTCGTGTGTTCGGGCTGTGCAAATCGAGGTGGAGCGGAAGCCCAGCTTCTGTAGCCACGAAGGAAAGCGGAGAAAAGGACACTTAGCGTGGCGGGACAAAAGATCCGCATCAGGCTGAAGGCCTATGACCACGAGGCGATCGACGCGTCCGCGCGCAAGATCGTCGAGACGGTGACCCGCACCGGGGCCCGCGTGGTCGGCCCGGTGCCGTTGCCGACCGAGAAGAACGTGTACTGCGTCATTCGTTCGCCGCACAAGTACAAGGACTCGCGCGAGCACTTCGAGATGCGTACGCACAAGCGTCTGATCGACATCCTCGACCCGACGCCGAAGACGGTCGACGCGCTCATGCGCATCGACCTGCCGGCCAGCGTCGACGTCAACATCCAGTGACGGGGACCGCAGACATGACTGACAACAAGAACCGGCCCGCCGCGGGCATCCTCGGCACCAAGCTCGGCATGACGCAGGTCTTCGACGAGAAGAACCGCGTCGTCCCGGTGACCGTCGTCAAGGCGGGCCCGAACGTCGTGACCCAGATCCGCACGGTCGAGCGCGACGGCTACAGCGCCGTCCAGGTCGCCTTCGGCGCCATCGACCCGCGCAAGGTGAACAAGCCGACCTCCGGCCAGTTCGCGAAGGCCGGGGTCACCCCGCGCCGCCACGTCGTGGAGATCCGCGTCGCCGATGCCTCCACCTTCGAGGTGGGCCAGGAGATCAGCGCCGAGGTCTTCGAAGAGGGCAGCTACGTCGACGTCACCGGCACCAGCAAGGGCAAGGGCTTCGCGGGCACCATGAAGCGGCACGGCTTCGCAGGCCAGGGCGCCTCGCACGGCGCCCAGGCGGTGCACCGGCGCCCCGGCTCGATCGGTGGCTGCGCCACCCCGGGCCGCGTCTTCAAGGGCATGCGGATGTCGGGCCGGATGGGCAACGACCGCGTGACCACCCAGAACCTCTCGGTGCACAAGGTGGACGCGGAGAACGGCCTGCTGCTGATCAAGGGCGCGATCCCGGGTCGCAAGGGCGGCGTCGTGATCGTCAAGAGTGCCGTGAAGGGTGGTGCGCACGCATGAGCGTGGACACTGAGAAGAAGCCCGCCGCGAACCTCACGCTGGACGTGAAGGAGCTCGGCGGCAAGACCAACGGGACCGTGGATCTCCCCGCCGAGATCTTCGACGTCCCCGCCAACATCCCGCTGATGCACCAGGTGGTGAACGCCCAGCTCGCGGCGGCCCGCCAGGGCACGCACGCCACCAAGACCCGCGGCGAGGTCCGCGGCGGTGGCAAGAAGCCGTACCGGCAGAAGGGCACCGGCCGCGCCCGTCAGGGCTCGACCCGCGCGCCGCAGTTCGCCGGTGGCGGTGTGGTGCACGGCCCGCAGCCGCGCGACTACAGCCAGCGCACCCCGAAGAAGATGAAGGCCGCCGCCCTGCGCAGCGCCCTCTCCGACCGGGCGCGCAACGAGCGCATCCACGTGATCACCGAGCTGGTGTCCGGGCAGGCCCCGTCCACCAAGACCGCGAAGACCTTCCTCGCCGAGCTCTCGGAGCGGAAGAAGTTCCTGGTCGTCGTCGGTCGCGAGGACGTCGCCGCGTGGAAGAGCGTGGCGAACCTGCAGAACGTGCTGCCGATCGCCCCCGACCAGCTGAACACCTACGACGTGCTGAACAGCGACGACGTGGTGTTCTCGGTCGAGGCACTCAACGCCTTCGTTCACGGTCCGGCTGAGTCGGCCCAGGAGGAGAGCAAGTGACCACCATCGCCGACCCCCGCGACATCCTGCTGGCGCCGGTCATCTCGGAGAAGTCCTACGGCCTGATCGAAGAGGGCACCTACACCTTCATCGTGCACCCGGACTCCAACAAGACGCAGATCAAGATCGCGGTCGAGAAGGTCTTCGGCGTCAAGGTGACCAGCGTCAACACCGCCAACCGTCAGGGCAAGCGCAAGCGGACCCGCTTCGGTTACGGCAAGCGCAAGGACACCAAGCGTGCGCTCGTGACCATCTCGGCCGACAGCAAGCCCATCGAGATCTTCGGAGGCCCGGTCGCGTAAGCGGGCGGGAATCCAGAAAGCAGAGAAGAACTCATGGCTATTCGCAAGTACAAGCCGACCACCCCGGGTCGCCGCGGCTCCTCGGTCTCGGATTTCGCCGAGATCACCCGCTCGACCCCGGAGAAGTCGCTGCTGCGCCCGCTGTCCAAGAGCGGTGGCCGCAACGCGCACGGCCGGATCACCACCCGGCACCGCGGCGGCGGCCACAAGCGCGCCTACCGCGTGATCGATTTCCGTCGCCTGGACAAGGACGGGATCCCCGCCAAGGTCGCGCACATCGAGTACGACCCGAACCGGACCGCCAATATCGCCCTCCTGCACTACCGGGACGGCGAGAAGCGCTACATCATCGCCCCCAAGGGCATCGCGCAGGGCAGCCCGATCGAGTCCGGCCCGACCGCCGACATCAAGCCGGGCAACAACCTGCCGCTGCGCAGCATCCCGACCGGTACCACGATCCACGCGGTCGAGCTCCGGCCGGGCGGCGGCGCCAAGCTGGCCCGCGCGGCCGGTATGAGCATCCAGCTGCTGGGCAAGGAAGGCGCCTACGCCGTCCTGCGTATGCCCTCCGGCGAGATCCGCCGCGTCGACGTGCGCTGCCGCGCCACCATCGGCGAGGTCGGCAACGCCGAGCAGTCGAACATCAACTGGGGCAAGGCGGGCCGCATGCGCTGGAAGGGCCGCAGGCCCACGGTGCGTGGTGTCGTCATGAACCCGGTCGACCACCCGCACGGCGGTGGTGAGGGCAAGACCTCCGGTGGCCGCCACCCGGTCTCGCCGTGGGGTCAGCCGGAAGGCCGCACCCGCAAGCCGAACCGCCCGAGCGACAAGCTCATCGTCCGTCGCCGTCGCACCGGCAAGAAGCGCTAAGGAGGAGGTAAGAAATGCCACGCAGCCTCAAGAAGGGCCCGTTCGTCGACGACCACCTCCAGAACAAGGTGGACGTGCAGAACGACAAGGGCACGAAGCAGGTCATCAAGACCTGGTCGCGTCGCTCCACCATCACCCCCGATTTCATCGGCCACACCTTCGCCGTCCACGACGGCCGCAAGCACGTGCCGGTGTTCGTGTCCGAGAACATGGTCGGGCACAAGCTGGGTGAGTTCGCGCCGACCAGGACGTTCAGGAGCCACGTCAAGGACGACCGGAAGAGCAAGCGGCGATGACGAGCACCGAAACTCAGAACCAGACCGCACGGGCGACCGCGAAGTTCGTCCGGGTCACCCCGATGAAGGCGCGCCGCGTCGTGGACCTGGTCCGCGGCAAGCGGGTCGAGGACGCACTGGCGATCCTGAAGTTCGCGCCGCAGGCCGCGAGCGAGCCGGTGGCCAAGGTCGTGGCGAGCGCCGCGGCGAACGCCGAGAACAACCTCGGCCTGAACCCCGCGACGCTGGTCATCTCCACGGCCTACGTCGACGAGGGTGCCACGCTGAAGCGTTTCCAGCCGCGGGCCCAGGGCCGCGCGTTCCGGATCCGCAAGCGCACGAGCCACATCACCATCGAGGTCGAGAGCGTGCCCACCGCCGGCGCCACTCGCAGCCGCCGGAAGGGAGGGGCCAAGTAAATGGGACAGAAAATCAACCCCCATGGCTTCCGTCTCGGTATCACCACCGACTGGAAGTCCCGCTGGTACGCCGACAAGCAGTACTCGGATTACGTCAAGGAAGACGTCGCGATCCGCAAGCTGCTGGCGACCGGCATGGAGCGCGCGGGCATCTCGAAGGTCGAGATCGAGCGCACCCGTGACCGCGTCCGGGTGGACATCCACACCGCGCGTCCCGGCATCGTCATCGGCCGCCGCGGCGCCGAGGCCGACCGGATCCGCGCCGCGCTGGAGAAGCTCACCAAGAAGCAGGTGCAGCTGAACATCCTCGAGGTCAAGAACCCCGAATCGGATGCCCAGCTCGTCGCCCAGGGCGTGGCCGAGCAGCTCTCCAACCGCGTGGCGTTCCGGCGCGCGATGCGCAAGGCCATCCAGTCGGCCATGCGTTCGCCGAACGTCAAGGGCATCCGCGTGCAGTGCTCGGGCCGCCTCGGTGGCGCCGAGATGTCGCGCTCGGAGTTCTACCGCGAGGGCCGGGTGCCGCTGCACACGCTGCGCGCCGACATCGATTACGGCCTCTACGAGGCCAAGACCACCTTCGGTCGCATCGGTGTGAAGGTGTGGATCTACAAGGGCGACATCGTCGGTGGCAAGCGCGAGCTTTCCGCCGCCGCTGCCGCGCCGGAGCGTCCGCGCCGTGAGCGGCCCAGCCGCCCGCGTCGCTCCGGGTCCACCGGCACCACCGCGACCAGCACCGAGGCCGGACGTGCCGCGACCGCCACGGCGGTCGCCGACGCTCCGGCGGAAACTCAGGAGGGCTGACGCATGCTGATGCCTCGCAAGGTCAAGTTCCGCAAGCAGCACCACCCGGGCCGCAGCGGAATGGCGAAGGGCGGCACCGCCGTCACCTTCGGTGACTTCGGCATCCAGGCGCTCGAGCCAGCCTACGTCACCAACCGGCAGATCGAGTCGGCGCGTATCGCGATGACCCGCCACATCAAGCGTGGCGGCAAGATCTGGATCAACATCTACCCGGATCGCCCGCTCACCAAGAAGCCCGCCGAGACCCGCATGGGTTCCGGCAAGGGCTCGCCCGAGTGGTGGGTCGCGAACATCAAGCCCGGCCGCGTGATGTTCGAGATGAGTTTCCCCAACGAGGAGATCGCTCGCGAGGCCCTGCGCCGCGCGATGCACAAGCTCCCCATGAAGTGCAGGATCGTGACCAGGGAGGAGCAGTTCTGATGGCTACCGGAACACCGGCCGCAGAGCTCCGCGAGCTCAACGAGGACGAGCTCGTCGCCCGCCTGCGTGAGTCGAAGGAAGAGCTGTTCAACCTGCGCTTCCAGATGGCGACGGGTCAGCTCGACAACAACCGTCGCCTGCGCGTCGTCCGTCACGAGATCGCGCGCATCTACACGGTCATGCGTGAGCGCGAGCTCGGTCTGGCCACCGGACCCGCTGGCAAGGGAGATGCGGCATGAGCGATGAAGTGACGAAGGAAGAGCGCAACTCGCGCAAGGTTCGGACGGGCTACGTCGTCTCGGACAAGATGAACAAGACCATCGTCGTCGAGCTGGAGGATCGTACGCGGCACCCGCTGTACGGCAAGATCATCCGGACCACCTCCAAGGTGAAGGCGCACGACGAGAACGAGACCGCGGGCGTCGGTGACCGCGTGCAGCTGATGGAGACCCGTCCGCTGTCCGCCACCAAGCGCTGGCGTCTGGTCGAGGTGCTGGAGCGGGCCAAGTAGGTCTTGCTTTTCGCACGGTTGCAGAATGGGCCGCTTCCTTCGGGAAGCGGCCCTTTCGTTTCCCCCGGAATCGGTGGCATGGCATTTCCGCTGTCTCGTGTGAGGCTTGTTCCGTTCTGCCGGAATCGAGGAGGGGTTACATGCGTGCTTTTCTGAAGTTCGGTGCGGTCGCGGCGGTCGCCGCCGGGCTCGGTGCGGCCGGGGTGGTGGCCGGGGGTTCGGCGCAGGCGGCGCCCACCGGGTGCTCGGTGCAGCGGGGGCTGTCCGATGCGACCGGATTCTGCGTCGAGGGCGATGGGGTGCACCGGGTGGCGATCACCTGCGTCGGGATCATGTCGATCGCCATCGACCGCAATTTCGCTCTGCCGTTCCCCGGGCAGTGGTCGGAGCCGGGGCCGGTGGTCGCACCGGGGACGCCGTCCTCGGCGAGCTGCTTCGGGCAGCCGTTCGAGGCGGGGATCGTGATCGATGCCTACGCGAACTGCGGGACGCCGCATCCGCAGTGGGAGCACTACATCGACTGGCGGCGCTGCTAGCTGGTCATGGCGTAGGTGCGGCTGAGCTTGTGGGCGGCTTGCATGGCCTGGTCGACGACCGAGCGGGGGAGGCCCATCTCGGCGCCGATGCTGGCGGCGCTGCGGGAGCGGTCGGCCATTTCGAGGATTTCGGCGAGCTGTTCGACGGGGACCTTGGACCAGCCGCGGGCCACTATCGTCTTCGCGGCGGCCCAGGCGCCTGCCTCGTCGGATTCGATGACGGGGTCGTGGTTGGGGAGGGAGGCTTCGGGTTCGTTCGAGGTGAGAGCCGACGTGAGGTCCTTCGGCTCCGCCGGTACCGGTTCGCGGGACGGTTCCTGGCGGGCTTCGGCTGCCGCTTCGGTGAACGGGAGCGGTTCCTGCGTCGGGGGTTGGGTGACCGTCACCGCGCGGAGGTGGGCTCGCGGCGGGGCTACGGGACGCTGGTCCGAGTCCGCGTTGGGGCTCGTGGACGCGGTGTCGGTGGTGGGCTGCTCCGGGCGCTCGGCATCATTGCGCTTCGGCGTGGCCGGGTGCCGCGGACCGGCCTGCTCGGTCGGGTGACCAGCTGCGGTGGCGGCTGGATGCTCGACGCCGTTCCGGGCGGCGAACTGCTCAGGGGCGCCGCCCGTACGTGGTCCGGTCGTGGGAGTGCTCTGCTCGAGCTGCGGTGGTGTGGGAATGACGCCGCTCTCAGCGGCGGGAGCCGTGCTCGAGTGCGGCACCGGAGTGTTGTCCACGTCGACTGCGGACGCTGGATCGGCCTGCGTGACCGACTCGGCGCTTGTGACGGGCAGCGGTGCCTGCGCAGCGGTGGTGAGCCGTGTATCCGTAGGCGCTGCCTCCACGGGGTGCACCTCGGGCACGGAGCTCGACTGTGCAGCGTCCGGCACATAAACGGGCGCCGCCTTGGTCAGCGCAGCATTGGCCGGGGGCGCAGTGGGCATGGGCGCGGGCGCGGCGGGCGCCGCAGTGGGCATGGGCGCGACGGTCGGCTGTGCGGAGGCATCGGCGACCGCCGTGGCAGGCGGTGATGCTGCGGTCGCGCCCGGCTGGGGGTGGGACTTCGTGGCGACCTGCGGCACGTCGGCTGGGTCGCTCGGCGCGGTATCGGTCCGTGCGCCGACCGGACCGGTGGCTGCCTCGGCAGCCGTGCGATCCGGAGCACGCTCGGCCTCTCGCACTGGGCCCGCACCAGCGGTCCTGGACGCCTCGATCCCCATCTGCTCGAACTCGGCGTGCGCGCGAGCTACCAGCTCGGCGAGATCGACCTCGCCCTGCGGGGCCGGGTACCGCTCGGCGAAGGCCTGGGTACGGGCGGCGGGCGCCTCGACCATCGAGTCGATCGGCAGATCCACCGAGGCGTCGTCGATGAGCTGCGCGTACCGGGCGGCGACCCAGGAGTGCAGCCAGATCACGACCCCGACCATGATCGGCGCGATCGCGAACTCCAGCGCCTTGCCGAGCTGACCGGAGGCCAGGTGTGGCCCGGCATTCAGCCCGATGGTCGTCCCGAGCAGCGCTAGCTCGACCAGGATCACTCGCCCGCGCGGCAGCTCCCGCCCCCAGCGCGCGGCGGTGGTCGCGGCGATCATGATGACGATGATGGGGATGGAGATCATGGCTTCGATGCCGTAGCTCAACCAGTAGAGCGGATCGGACATGTCCCCGCTCGGCACCAGATTGCGCTGGACGTTCACCCCCGCCCACACCATACCGAGCACGACGACGCCGATCAGGGCTCTGGACGACCACTCGGCCCTGCGGTACAGCTGCGCGATCCTGGCATCCTGCGAGGCGACCCGTCGGCGAGCGGCCAGGGCCTTGCGGTGCCAGCGGGCGTCCGAGTCCTCGGTGCGACGCAGCGCGGCGTCGGCGCGCCGGTCCCGCTTCTCGGCGTCGAGTTCGTCCTGCATGGCCCGGCGCCGCTGGCCGCGCCGCTGCGCGCGGATCCACTCGGCCAGCTCCCGCTCGGCCGCGACCTCACCGTCGGACAGCACGTCGAGCAGGGCATTGTCGTGCTGCAGGGGCAGTTTGCCGCGTGCCGTCGCCACCTGGTGGGCGAGGGCGGCGATCTCGGCGTGCCCGGTCGGGTTCTCGTCGCGCATCGCGAGCCTTCCCGGACCGAGGCCCAGGGATAGCAGCCGCCGATCCGATGGTTCGAACGTATGTGTGATCGGGCCGAGAGTAGTCCGTAGCGACTTTCCGGTCAACGCGTGGCGGGTGTGGCGAAAGAGTCAGGCGATGCTGGTCTGCCAGACCAGGGCGGCCGCGAGCGCTCCGGCTCCGTTCACCGACCAGTGCAGCGCGATGGGGGCGAGCAGGCTGCCGCTGCGTCGGCGTAGCCAGGTGAACACGACGCCTGCCGAGCCGGTGACGACCACCGCGAGGACGATGCCGAGCACCTGCCCGAGCCAGCCGCCGCCGAGCACCGCCCCGAGCCCGGCGTTGCCGCTGGTGAGCCCGAAGGAGGAGGCGATGTGCCAGAGCCCGAAGAGCAGCGAGCCGGTGAAGAAGACGCCGCGTGCGCCGTAGACCCGGTCGAGGGTGCCGTGCAGCACGCCGCGGAAGGCCAGCTCCTCGGGGATGGCGGTCTGCAGCGGGATGACGATCATGGAGGCGATGAGTGCGCCGGAGATGGTGGCGTATCGATCGGCGAGGAAGAACGGACGGGTCATGGGGAGCGCGGCGCCGATGGCGACGACGGTGAGCACCAGGGCGACGGCGCCGACGGCGTAGAGCGTGCCGCGTCGCCAGTGTCGCGGTGAGAGCCCCAGCTCGTGCCACCCGAGTCCGCGCCTGCGCATGAGCGCCAGCAGCACGACCGCGGCCACCGGGACGCTGATCACATTGGCCCAGGCGGTGGTGAAGTGCGCGATGAGATTGGTGCAGGCCAGCACGACGACGACGACGGCGACGTCGAGGTAGGCGTGCACGCGGTGCCGCGGCTCGGGGTCGGGGACGTTCGGGGCCGCGGGGCCGCTCACGCCCTGATCCGGTTCATGCACCGGGCCCAGTGTACGGACGCTACCTGAGTGCGAGGAAAGAGCCATCGATCAGCGCTTACCCCGCTGAACGGGTTCCAATTCCGGCCCAGCCCGCCAGGTCGTCCCAGGCCTGCAACCGCCGGGTGGTGCGGAATTCCCGCTCCGCGCCGCTGATCGGATCGGTGAACGCCAGCCGGGCGGCGAGCAGCTGTAGCGGGCGGGTGAAGTCGTCGATCGGTTTGTCGGTGAGCTGGGGGTAGAAGTCGTCGCCGAGGATCGGCACCCCGAGGCTGTGCATGTGCAGGCGCAGCTGGTGGGTGCGGCCGGTGTGCGGGCGCAGGCGGTAGCGGGCGAGTCCGTCGCGGTGTTCGAGCAGCTCCACCTCGGTCCGCGCGTTCGGCTCGCCGGGTACCTCGAAAGCGGGCAGGATGTGCTTTTCCTTGACGATCCGACTCGTCACCGTGCGGGGAAGCGTTAGTTTCGGGTCGTAGCGCGCGATGGCCTCGTACTCCTTGCGGACCTCGCGGCGGTGGAAGAGCGTCTGGTAGGTACCGCGGCGGGCCGGATTCGCCACGAAGAGGACGAGCCCGGCGGTGGTCCGGTCCAGTCGGTGGGCGGGGATCAGCTCGGGGAGGTCGAGGTCGCGGCGGAGCCGGACCAGGGCGGTCTCCAGGATGTGTCGCCCGCGCGGGATGGTGGCCAGGAAGTGCGGTTTGTCCACCACCAGGAGGTCGTCGTCGCGGTGCACGACGGTGATGTCGAAGGGGACCGGCGTCTCGTCGGGCAGGTCGCGGTGGAACCAGACGGCGCCGCCGGGAACGTAGGGGGCATCCGGTGCCAGCGGGCCGTCCAGGTCGACGATGGCCCCCGCGGCCAGCATCTCGTCGATCCGGGCCGCGGGCACGCGCGGCAACCGCTCCACCAGGTGATCGCGGATGGTGGCCCAGCCGCCGTCCTCGGGCAGCCGGAGCCGGGCCGGGTCGAGCCCGTGCCGCTTGGGCAGCGGCGGCTGCTGGCGCCGTCTCACCGGCCCGACCCTAGCCGGTCAGAATCCGCGCAGCCGGTCCGGGACGATGCGGATCGTCGCCGAGTAGGTAGCGGCGAACTCTTCTCCGGAGATACCAAGGCTCGCCAGCCCCTCCCGGTACTTGGCGAGCAGCGCGTCGGTCTCGGCGTCCGCGGGCGGCACCTCCTCGATGTGCGCGGTCCCGGTGAGGACGACGACGTCACCGCCGGTGCTGGTGCTGTTCAGGTGCAGCGAGACCCGCGGGTTGCGCCGGATATTGCGGACCTTGGCCTGGTCCGGCTTGCTGAAGATCAGCACGGTGCCGTCGGACCAGAGGAACCACACGGGGTTCGGCTGCGGGGTGTTGCTGGGGCCGACGGTGGTGAGCCAGACGATCTGATCGGAGTCGAGGCGCTCGGCGACGCGTGCGCCGAACTCGGTGTCGGTGTCGACGACGGAGGAGGTCATCTCCGGGTCAACAGCTGTGCACACCGGGGGAATTCCGAAAGTTCGGGACAAATGCGTATCCACCGAAGGATCGAGAGATAGCACGAAACGGGAAACGGGGAAAGCAGTACACGCCCAGCTATCTGTCGGTTGTTCGGTCGACTAATACTCGCGGGCACATCCAGCAGAATCGGGCCGATGGGGCCGGAATGTCGTGCGCGGGCGTGCTGCCGTACCGGAGCGCACCGGAGTTCGAGAAGACGATGAAGAATCTTTCCGTAGTACTGGAGCGGGGCCGTGCATGGTGGGCGGTCCGCCGCACCGCCGAAAAGACCGTGATCATCGCGGTGGTCGGCACCTTCGGCGCGGCGACGGTCGCGACCGGGAGCGCTATCCAGGGCTTTCTCCTGACATTGGTGCTGCTCGCGGTCCTGGCGGCGATCGGGGCGCTGGTGCGGAATCAGCTCGGTTTCCGGCACGGTCGGAATCCGACGCTCCTCGTCGAGCGGGCCGCCGATCGGCTGGACGGGCTGTTCCGCGGCCGAGGCGGGCGGGACCGAATTCCGAATATCGCCGTCGTGGTGTTCAACAGCGCGGATCTTCGCGCGCTGGAGGCGCAGGTCGGCTTGGACGAGGTAGCGGCCGAACTCACCGACCACTACCGGACCCTCGCTCGGCGCCATGTCGCGATTGCGGCCGATTCCGACGCACCGCTGGAGATTTTCGTGGAGGCAGACCCCGAGCAACCATCCGGCCGCTGCGAGATCCGCGACTTCGACAGTTACCTCCCTGCCGCTCCGCGCCACGGTGCCGCCATTCCGCCACCGACGCGGTCGTTCGCCCCCGGCCACGATGGTGTGCCCGCGCTTCGTCTGACGACGGACGGCCGGGTCGTGAAGACCACGGCGTCCCGGGCGACGGTGGGGCGCTCCGCGCGCGCCGATCTGCAGATCGTCGAGGACGATCTCTCCGTTTCCCGCATCCACGCGGTCTTCACGTACGGCGACGGCGACTGGTGGATGGCGCGCTGCGGTGCGAATCCCATTCTGGTGAACGGCGTCGCGCTCACCGGGTGGCAGGTTGTCCGCGACAGCGACCTCATCACCTGGAGCGATGTGCCGGAACCCCTCGAATCCCAGGTGCGATTGTCATGACTGCAGACGACCGGCCGAGTGGCCTCCGATCGATGTGGGTGCGGCTGCTGCTGTGGCCGACCGGCGTCGACCGGGCCGAGCTCGACGACGGCCACGGCCGCAGGCGCTATTTGGCGGCGGGCGCGCTGGTGTATCTCACCGCGCTCGCCGCCTTCGCCGCGATGACCATCGCCCAAGTGGTCATTTTCGGGCCGTTCCACCCCGGCTACCTGATCGCGTCGACCGTCTGGGCGCTGATCGTGCTGAGCATCGACGTGTGGATCACCTCCACGATCGACTACGGGCGGCTGGAACCGGACCAAAAGCAGGCGCGCGGCGCCAAGTTCCTGGCCTTCTTCGGCCGCCTGGTGATGAGTGCCGTGATCGGCATTCTGATCGCGGAGCCGATCCTGCTCCTCGCCTTCGACCAGGAGGTGCGGGTCGCGGTGGAGAAGATCCACAGCCGGGAGGCGGGAGAGGTCGCCGAGCGGGTGACCGGGCGGGCCGAGTTCACGCGCCGGAAGGAGGATCTGGAGCGCGCCTTCGGGGTCGGCGTGCCCCGCGACCCGGCCTCGGCCATCGCGCGGTACGACGCGGCGAAGGACAAAAAGGACAAGGCCTTCGCGGCCTGGCAGTGCGAGCACGCCGGGACCTGCGGGACCATGGCGGCGGGGTACGGCACCGAGGAGCGGCGGCTGTACGGAGTCTTCGAGAACGCGTTGACCGAACTAGCGGCCGAGGAACAGGCGCTGGCCGCCGCCGAGATCACCTACAACACCGGCAAGGCCCAGCTCGATCGGGACATCCAGGAGGCGGTGGTCGACGAGACCGCGACCATCGACGACAACTGGGGTCTGCTGATTCGGGAGCAAGCGCTGCACGAGGTGGAGTCGGAGAGCTCTCGCGCCATGATGGCCGCCTGGCTGCTCCGGGCCGCGCTCATGCTGGTCGACCTGATGCCGCTGTTGATCAAGACCTTCTCCTCCCGGACGCCGTACGAGCAGCGTGTCAGGGCCCGGACGATCACCGACTACTTCGGCATCGAGACCCAGGCCAGGGAGCAGGCCGAACACCGGATGACGTTGATTCGCAGGGGGCACGCGCTCGATCTCGCCGACGCCGATCACCAGCGCCGCATCACCGACGCCGTGGCGAGTGCGATGGCGAAGGCGGCGTCCAACGCGGCGGTGAAGCAGGTGGGAGGCGCCGATATCGAAGGTCTGATCCGGGACCATCTCGGGGACGCACTGATCCGGCTGAGCCCTGAGGCGCCGAGCGGGGTGCGCGTGGCGCGCCGTTCCGGCAAACCGGCCGTGACGTCGAGGGGCGGTCATCACCGCAGGTCCGGTGGGCCGGAGGCGCCGACGATCCACCCCGATCGGCTGCGCGCGCCTGCGCCGCCGTTCCGCACCGACCCGGGGCGCGACCCGGGCCCACGCACCGCGCCGTTCCCCTTCCTGCTAGGTGACCGCTGGCTGGTGGAGAGCACCCTCGACGCGCGCGACCGGCGGCGCCGATCGGATGCCACGCTCTACCTGGCGCGGGACAACTCGGGGGAGTTCGACGGCGAATTCGTGGTGAAGCTGCTGCACAACGTGGTCGACGCCGAGGGCAATCCGATGGGTGCGGCGCGGAAGGAGGCTGAGTTCCGCGGCATCGAGAACGAGCATTGGGCGCCGATCTACGACGCCAAGGCCGACCGGACCGGGTTCTTCGTGGTGACCCGCCGCTACCCGGACACCCTGCTCGGGCTGGCCCAGCGCCGCCCGCTCACCCTGGCTGAGACCTGGCGGTTCGCCGACCAGTTGCTCCGCGGGTTGATCGCGGCGTGGGCGATTCCCCGGATCCACCTCGACATCAAGCCGAGCAATATCGCGATCGACGAGGAGGGGGTGGTGAAGATCTTCGACTGGGGCATCTCGAAGGATCCGGACACCTCGACCGGGGATACCAGCGGCGGCCCGTCCTACACCACGCACTACGCCCCGCCGGAACAGATCGCGCGCGCCGGGAACTGGGTGCACGAGAACGCGGATCTCCGCGCCTTCGCGGCGACCTGGTACTGGATGCTCACCGGCGTGCCACCGCTGCAGGCGGAGGCGCTGGAGGCGCGGGTCGTCACGCCGACCGGCCGGATCGACAATGAGAGCGGGTACATCGCCTTCCTCCGCACGGCGCGGCCGCGCCCCGCCGGGGTGCTGGTGCCCGGTATCCCGGGAGAACTGGGCCAGGCGCTGAGTCAGTGGCTCGACCCGGTTCCGGAGAACCGGAACCCCGGGGATCGAGCAAGCTATGCGGAGCGATTGCTCGGCCGGATGCACCGGATCGGGGAGGCAATCCGGGATTCCGAGACCGACGGGATGCGAGTTGGCGCGGCGAAGTCCGAGCACCTCAACGACGGCGCGAGCGACGATTCGCCGCCGTACCGCGGGAGTGAGCCGACGGTACTGGTGCCCGGCGAGCAGCCGACCTATCGCACGCGGCTGTCGCACAGCGACTTCGACGGCCCGACGACGCTGTCGCGGCGGAACCGGTGACACCGGATGAGTGAGGCGGCGGCGGGCGGCCCGGATCTGTTCGCCCTCGCGCTCCTGGTCGTGCTCGTCGTGGCGGTTGTGCCGGTGGTGATCGCGATCCGAGGGCCGCGGCGCGGTGCGGC
The DNA here is from genome assembly GCF_042667085.1 of Nocardia sp. NPDC057353. Taxonomy (NCBI): domain Bacteria; kingdom Bacillati; phylum Actinomycetota; class Actinomycetes; order Mycobacteriales; family Nocardiaceae; genus Nocardia; species Nocardia sp. NPDC057353. Next base: position 65,932 of record NZ_JBHVAK010000005.1, on the reverse strand, counting down.
TCCCGCGCCGCCGCCGGAGTGCGAGCCGCCCGCGCTCCCTCTGGTCCGGCAGCCGGAGCTGAGCGCGCCCGCCGGTGACCTCACCGATCCGATCTTCGAAACGATGCCGCTGCTCGTCCCCCGAATCCGCCGGGACCGCGCCGCGCTGCCCGCCGCCTCGCCCGCAGTGCCGGACGCGCCGCACGCCGCCTGGCTGATCCCCCTGGCGACCGAGCCTGCCGCCCCGCTGCCGCTCGCGAAGACGACCATGACGTTGGGGCGCGACCGCTCCAGGGACATCGTGCTCGGCCACGCGACCGTCAGCCGCGAGCACGCGACGGTGGCGCGCCGCGCGGACAGTACGTGGTGGCTCACCGGGCATCGGACCACCAACGGCACCTTCGTCGAGGGGGAGCTGCTGACGCCGGAGGAACCCAGGCAGCTGCTGACCGGTGACCGGGTCCAGCTGGGCGACCTCGACCTCGTCTTCCATGCCGCGGGTGGGCTCGGCGCGGCTGTCCGGCCGTGTGCGGTCGCCTTCGATGCCGCAGGCGCCACCTCGGTCGGCGGGCGCGAGTCCAACCACGACGTGTACGTTATCCGTCGCAGCTGGCTGGCGATCGCCGACGGAATGGGCAAGGACGGCCGCGGCGCGCTGGCCGCAAAGGTCATTGACGACGCACTGCGCTCGGAGGAGATCACCAGCACCCCGCTGACCGATGCGATCGCCCGGATCAACACCACGCTCTACGAGACGCCGCTCCGCGATCGGCAGCTGCTTCCGGCGATTGGCAGCACGCTCGACATCGCCCGCATCGAGCCCGGCGGCACCGTGGCGGGCGTCCACATCGGGGACGGGAGCGTCTTCCTGCGCACCGCGCGAGGCGAGGTGGTCGTGCTAACCAGTCCGCACACCGCGGGGGATCGGTGGGAGGCAGGCTCCGGCGAGCAGGTATCTCACCGGCTGACCCGCGGTGTCGGCTTCGAATCGACGGTGCAGCCCGATCTCTGGCAGCAGCCGGGAGTGCCGGGCGACCGCTACCTACTGGCCACGGACGGTCTGCTGGATGCCTTCGGGTCCGGTGGCAGGCAGCGGGTGGCGACCGCGCTGCGCGAGTCCGCCGCACAGTCGCCGCGGGAACTCGTCGACCACCTGATGGCGGCGATGGGCCGGCGGGGTCCCGGCGACAACGTCACGGTGATCGTGGCCGACGTGGTCGTGGACGCGGCGGGCGAATAGCGTCGCGGCAGGCGCAGAAGTGCCTAATTTCGGGGAAAAGTCGGGCAGAGATGCTGCGCCGACACCCGCCCCCGTCCTAGCGTCCCCTACGCGCACGCGGCACCGGGTGGGACGTCCCCGGTGCCGGGTGCGTGCGACCTACAGGGGGAACAATGGCCGGCGCGCCGACATGATCGAACTGGGCTGGACGATCGCCATCGGTTTGCCACTGGTGGTCCTGATCTCGGTGATCCTGTGGCCGTCGGGAGGCCCCTGACCCCGAACGGGCCGAAAAACCAAGATCACCGCGCGTAGGTGTGCCGTACCCGTCGGCTTCACCCCGGACGCTTGGCACCGCCCAGCAACATAAGGTAAGGCTAAGCAGACCGGGTTTCGAGCGTTGGGAGTATCCGGTGAACAGACTTCTCGTGGTCGGAGCCGGACCGAAGGCCATGGCCGTGGCGGCCAAGGCGCACGTGCTCAGGCAGCTCGGGCTGCCCGCCCCGCAGGTGACGGTGGTGGAGGCGCACGCCGTGGGCGGCAACTGGCTCCCGGGCGGCGGCTGGACCGACGGCAGGCACCGGCTCGGCACCAGCCCGGAGAAGGACATCGGCTTCCCATACCACTCCACCTGGGCGCGCGGCCACAACCGGGCGATCAACGAGGCCATGCACGGATTCAGCTGGACCGCCTTCCTGATCGACCGCGGTGACTACGCCGAGTGGGTCGATCGCGGCAGGCCGAGCCCGCACCACTACGTCTGGGCCAAGTACCTGCAGTGGGTGGCGCGGCGCTCGGAGGTCGAGGTGGTGCTCGGCACGGTCACCGAGGTCGCGGCGGCGGCGGACGGGTGGCTGGTCACCGTGCGCGACGCGGACGGGACGCACGCTCAGCTGGACGCGGACGGGCTGATGATCACCGGGCCGGGGAAGAGCGGGCGGGCGCTGGCCGAGCATCCGAAGATGCTGAGCGTCGCGGACTTCTGGGAGTTGGCGGGGAGGCGGGCGCTGCCGCCGTCGTCGCGGGCCGCGGTGATCGGCGGGGGTGAGACGGCGGGCTCGGCGATGGACGAGCTGGTCAGGCACGACGTGCTCACGGTGTCGGTGATCTCGCCCGCGGCCACCATCTATACCCGCGGTGAGAGCTACTTCGAGAACTCGCTCTACTCCGACCCGACGAAGTGGCGGGCGCTGAGCGTCGCGGAGCGGCGGGACGTGGTGCGCCGGACGGACCGCGGCGTCTTCTCGGTGCGGGTGCAGGAGACGCTGCTCGGCGACAACCGGGTGCACCACCTGCAGGGCCGGGTGGTGCGGGTGGCCGACCACGGCGACGGCATCGCGCTCACGCTGCGCAACGAGCGCCGCCCGGACCAGACGCACGCCTTCGACCTGGTGGTGGACGCCACCGGCGGGCAGCCGCTGTGGTTCACCGAGCTGTTCGACGCCGACGCGGCGGACCTGCTGGAGCTCGCGGTCGGCGGGCCGGTGACGCAACCTCGGCTGGAAGCGGCAATCGCGCACGACCTCTCGGTGAGCGGGCTTGGTGCCAAGCTGTACCTGCCGAATCTGGCGGGGCTGTCGCAAGGCCCCGGGTTCCCCAATCTGAGCTGCCTGGGCGAGCTTTCGGACCGGGTGCTCGCCTCCGCGTCGGCCCGGGCCTCGGCCCCGGCCCGGGTCGCGGCCCGGGTAAGCGAATAGGCTAGGCTTGCCTTACTTATTGTCGATGGCGAGGTTCGGTTCATGCGTATCGTGTCGTTCGGTTTCCAGACCTGGGGCCGCCGCACCCTGCAAGCACTGATCGATTCGGAGCACGAGGTGGTCCTCGCGGTCACCCACCCGGCCAGCGAGCACGCCTACAAGGGCATTTTCTCCGACTCGGTCGAGGAGCTGGCCCGCGAGCACGGCATCCCGGTGCACCTCACCGAGCAGGCCGACGCGGAGACCATCGACCTGGTCAAGCAGGCCGAGCCGGACGTCATCGTGGTGAACAGCTGGTACACCTGGATGCCCGCCGAGCTGTACGCGATGCCGCCGCACGGCACGCTCAACCTGCACGATTCGCTGCTGCCGCGGTTCACCGGCTTCTCCCCGGTGCTGTGGGCGCTGATCAGCGGCGAGTCCGAGTTCGGGCTGACCGTGCACCGGATGGACGAGCAGCTGGACACCGGCGACATCCTGGTGCAGCACCGGCTGCCGATCCCGGCAGGCGCCACCGGGACCGAGCTGGTCGAGGCGGGCATGGAGCTGATCCCCGGCGCGGTGCACGAGGCGCTGGCCGCGCTGGCGAATGGCACCGCGGAGTGGACGCCGCAGCGCAAGGAGGAGCGCACCTACTTCCACAAGCGCTCGGAGCGGGACAGCCTCATCGACTGGAGCTGGGAGGCCGTTGATCTGGAGCGGTTCGTGCGCGCGCTCTCCGCGCCGTACCCGCGGGCCTTCGCGTACTACCGCGGGGAGCGGGTCGAGGTGCTGGCGGCGAAGGTCTCCGAGGCGCGGTACGGCGGGACCGCGGGGCGGGTCATCGTGCAGGAGGGCGGGGGTGCCGTGGTCTGCGGGCCGAACCCGATCCGCGGGAAGAACCACGGGCTGGTGATCACCAGCGTGCGCACCGCCGACGGGATCGAGCACACCGGCGCCGAGTTCTTCCGCCGCGGCGGCTATCTCACCGATTCACCTGCCTGAGCGGAGCTCCGCCGTGTCGATCCTCGCCGATCTCGCCGTCCCCGCCGTGGCAGGCGGGCCGCGCAGGCCGCTGGCCGACGGGCGGCGGCGGGCGCTCTTCCTGCAGACCAGGGACCCGGAGGACACCGCGCTGAATGTCGCGGTGGGGTACCGGGTGGACGGGCCGCTCGACCCGGAGCGGTTGCGGGCCGCGTTGGCCCTGGTCGCGGCGGAGCACGAGATTCTGCGCACCACCTACGGTTTCGATGCGGAGGGGCAGCCGTTCGACGAGGTGCGGGCGGATATCGCGCCGAGTTGGCAGGTGCACGATGTCGCCGAGCTGCCGGAGGCGAGCCGGGCGCGCCGGGTCGAGGTGCTGGTCGGGCGGGAGCTCGGGCGGCCGTTCGACCTGAGCGGCGAAGCACCGCTGCGGGTCACGCTGATTCGGACCGGCGAGACGGAATACGTGCTGGCCCTGGTGGCGCACACGATCGCGTGGGACGAGGAGTCGGCGGGCGTCTTCGGCGCCGCGCTCGGCGCCGCCTACAGCGCCGTCGGCGGGGAGCAGGCCGCGGGCGATGCTCCGGATCTCGCGGGCCTCGACCGGGTGCCGAGGCTCCCGGGTGTGACCGCGGACGAGCCGAGCGAGGCGGACCTCGAGTTCTGGCGGGCGACGCTGACTCCGCTGCCCGACCCCGCCGAACTGCCCGCCAAGCCGGTCAACGGCCCGGCCCGCCGAGTCCGGCGGGTCACCCGCAGGCTCCCCGCCGGGCTGCTCAACCGGGTGCCGGACACCGAGACCGGCCACCCCGACCCGGCCTTCGGCGTACTCGGCGCCGCCTTCGCCGCACTGCTGCACCGCTACACCGCCGCCACCGACCTGCTGGTCGCGGTGCCGGTGAGCGGCCGCGGCCCCACCGACCTGCTCGGCTACTTCGGCAATACCGTCCTGCTGCGCGCCACGGTGGACTCCGCCGCGCCCTTCGCCGAGCTGGCGGCCGGTTTCAGCGCCGCGGCGAGTGCGGCGTTCGCGCACGCCCACGTCGGGATCGATCACGTGGTGCGGGTGCTGAACCCGCGGCGCGCGGGCGCGGCGGACGGGCTGGACCGCCTGGTGCGCATCGCGTTCGGCGTGCGCTCCGCCGACCCCGGTTTCGCGCTGGGCGCGGCGAACGCCGTCCCGCTGGAGCTGGGCAACCGCACCGCGGCGGTGCCGCTGCGGATCGACGTGATCCGGGACGGCGCGGACGCGCGGGTGCAGGCGGAGTACCGGGACGGCCGCTTCGACGACGGGCTGATCGCGCAGCTGCTCACGCACTACCTCCGGCTGCTCGCCGACGCGGTGACCGCCCCGGAGCGGCCGGTGGGCGAGCTGGACCTGCTCGGTCCGGAGGAGCGCGAGCGGCTGCGCGCGCAGTCGCACGGCGAGCTGGTCCCGACGCCGCCGAGCACGCTGGTCGCGCTCTTCGAGCACCGGGTGCGGCAGGCGCCCGCGGCCCCCGCGCTGCTGGTGCCCGGCCGCGACCACGACCGCACCATCGCCTACGCCGAACTCGACCGCAGGGCGAACCGCCTGGCCCGCGAGCTGGTCGCGCGCGGGGCGGGCGCCGACGACCTGGTCGCGCTGCGGCTGGCGACCTCGGTGGAGTACGTGGTCGCGGTGCTCGCGGTGCTCAAGGCGGGCGCCGCCTACCTGCCCATCGACCCCGCGTACCCGCAGGCCAGGATCGACTATGTACTGGCCGACGCCGCGCCCCGGCTGGTCCTGGACCGGGAGTCGCTGGCCGCGGCCGAGCGGGCCGCCGCCGCGCTGCCCGCCGCGCCGCTCACCGATGCCGACCGGGTGCGCCCGCTGCGCCCGGCGAACCTGGCCTACGTCATCTACACCTCGGGCTCCACCGGGCAGCCCAAGGGGGTCCCGGTGGCGCACGCGGCGATCGCGGAGCACCTGGACGGCTTCTGCGCGGAGTGGGGGATGACCGCCGACGACCGGCTGCTGCAGTCTTCCTCGATCGGCTTCGACGCCTCGCTGCTGGACATCTTCGTGACCTTCACGGTCGGCGCCTGCCTGGTGGTGCCGGAGCCGGACGCGCTGCGCGACCTCGCCTACACCGCCGAGGTCATCGCGCGCTGCCGGGTCACCGTGCTGCACATGGTCCCCTCGACGCTGAGCACGCTGCTGCTGCTCCCCGAGGTCAGCGACTGGCGCGCGCTGCGCCGGGTGCCGGTGGGCGGGGAGGCGCTGCTCGGCGAGGTCGCGGACCGGTTCGCCGCGGTCTTCGACGCGGAGCTGCGCAACCACTACGGCCCCACCGAGGCGGTGGTCTGCGCCACGCACCAGGTGGTGGCGGGGCCGCAGGGGGCGGGCATCGTGCCGATCGGGGTGCCGAACCGGAACGTGCACGTGCACCTGCTCGACCACCGGTTGCAGCCGGTGCCCGCGGGGGTGCTCGGCGAGATCTACCTGGGCGGGGCGCAGCTGGCGCGCGGCTACCTGAACCGGGCCGGGCTCGCGGCCGAGCGCTTCGTCGCCGACCCGTTCCTGGCGGGCGGGCGGCTCTACCGCACCGGCGACCTGGCCCGGCGGAACCCGCGCGGGGAGATCGAGTTCGTCGGGCGCGCCGACGACCAGGTGAAGGTGCGCGGGCACCGGATCGAGCTGGGCGAGGTGCAGGCCGCGATCGCGGCGCACCCGGCGGTGGGGCACTGTGCCGTCGTCGCGGTGCACGACCCGGCGCGCGGGACCGCGCTCGCCGCCTACCTGGTGCCCGCGGGCAACGGGCTGGTGCTCGACCCGGAGCAGGTGCGGGCCACGGCGGCCGCGAGCCTGCCGGAGTACATGCTGCCCGCCAGTTTCACCGTGCTGGAGCGGATTCCGCTCACCGAGCACGGCAAGCTGGACCGGGCCGCGCTGCCCGCGCCCGCGGCGGCGAGCTCGCCGGTCTCCCGGGAGCCGGCGACCGGCACCGAGATCCGGTTGGCGGCGCTCTTCGCCGAGATCTTCGGCGCGGAGCGGGTCGGGGCCGACGATTCCTTCTTCGAGCTGGGCGGGCACTCGCTGCTGGCCGGGCGGCTGGTGGCGCTGATCCGGGCGGAGTTCGGGGTCGTGGTCGATGTGCGGGCGCCGTTCGACACGCCGACGGTGGCCGGGTTGGCCGCCGCCATCGAGGCGGCGCCGGTGACCACGTCGTCGCTGCCCGCGCCGGCCAGGCAGGTGCACAGGCCGGAGCGGGCGCCGCTCTCCCTCGCGCAGGAGGCGCGCTGGCGCGCGGCCTTCCCGGCCGGGCGGGCGGAGTTGCCGCTCGTCGACCCTGTCGAGCAGGCGGAACTGCCGCTCGCTGAGCCTGGCGAGCTGCCGCTCGCTGAGCCGGCCGAGCTGCCGCTCGTCGAGGTGGCCGAGAGCGGGCCCGCGGACGACGGCGCGGCGCGCCGTGCTGCCGAGCCGCTGGGTTCGGCGCGAGCCGGCTGTAGAGCGAGCGCGACACCGGCCGAGCTCGTGTCGGGAGGCGGATCACGCGGGGAGCAGCTCTCCGGGGTGTCCTTCGCGGTTCGCTTCGACGGCCCGCTGGACCGGGCGGCGCTGGTCGGAGCGGTCCGGGACACGCTTGCCAGGCACGAGATCCTGCGCACCCGGTTCACGCCGGGCGCGCGGGGAATGCCGGTGCCGCAACGGATTCCGGCCGAGGAGATCGAGATCCCGGTGCGCACGATGGGCTCGGCTGCCGCGCTGAACACTGCGGTGGCCGAGGCCGCCGCTGCGGTCCCGGATCCGATGGCCGGGCCGGGCATCAGGCCGGTGCTGCTGACCACCGACGCCGAGACGCACGTGCTGGTGCTGGCCGCGCACCAACTGGTGGCCGACCACTGGTCGTTCCGCCCGGTGCTGCGCGACCTTGCCCCCGCCTACCGCGCCAGGCTGCGCGGCGACACCGCGCACCGCCCGCTGCCCGAGCTGAGCTTCACCGACTACGCGCTCTGGCAGCGCGCCGCCGCGGGCCAGTTGCAGGCGCAGGCGGAGTACTGGCGCACCGCGCTGGCAGGGTTGCCCGCTGCGGCCCACATCGCCACCGACCTGCCGCGCCGCGAGCCGGGGTCGGCCCAGGGCGAAACCAGTACGCACATAGCGCGATTCACCGTGGAGCCGGTGCTGCGCGGACGGCTGCGCGCGCTCGCCGAGGCCGCGGGCGCCTCGGAGTTCATGCTGTACCAGGCCGCGGCCGCGATCCTGCTGCACCAGCACGGCGCGGGCACCGATATCGCGCTCGGCGCCGGCATCGCCGGGCGCACCGACCCTGCGCTCGCCGACCTGGTCGGCCCGGTGGCGAACACCCTGGTGCTGCGCACCGACCTGACCGGCGACCCCACCCCGCGCACGGTGCTGCACCGCTCCAGGGCTACCGCGCTCGCCGCCTACGGCAACCAGGACGTCCCGCTGGAGTGCGTGCCGGGCGCGGCCGAGACCTTCGCCGCCACCCTCGACTTCCGCGAGCAGGACTGGTCCGCCGACGCCCGCTTCGGCGCGGAGATCGCCACCGCGGTGCTTCCGCTCCCCGCCGACCCGGCGCCGCGCGATATCGGTATCGCCTTCCACTGCGCGCAGGACGGCGGCTTCGACGCGGCGATCACGGTGCGCGCGGACCTCTTCCGGCCCGCGTCGGCCGAGCTCTTCGCCCGCAGGGCGCTGCGGCTGCTCACCGCCTTCGTCGACACCCCCGACCGGCCGCTGAGCCTGCTCGGCGTCGGCGACGGCGCGGAGCGCGAGCGGGTGCTGCGCGAGTGGTCGACCGGGGTCGAGCAGCCGTTCGGCCCGCCCGCGACGGGGTTGCTGTGGCGGGGGCGCATGTTCCCCGGGCAGCGTCCGGCGCTGCGCTGCGGCGCCGAGACCCTGGACTATCAGACGCTCTTCCACCGTATCGACGAGCTGACCGACGCGGTCCCCGGCACCGGGACGACGGCCGCCGACATCGTCCGGCTGCTGGTGGCCTTCGACGCCGCCGCGCAGGCCGACACCCCGATCACCCTGGCGACCGGCTGCACCGGCACCGGCCGGATCGTGGTGCCGCCCGCTGCGGTCGCCGCCGCGGTGGCCGACCGCCGCGCCGTGGTCACCGACTGCGCGCCGGGCAGCACCGACCGGGCCCGCGGCGCGGTCGACGTGCGGCTGGTGGTCGCGCCCGCGCCGACGGTGGCGGTGCTGGTGGAGGTGCTGGCCGGGCTGATGGACGGCGCCACCGTCGTGGTCGCCGAACCCCGCCGCGCGGCGGCCTTCCTCGATGCCGAGCGGGTCACGCACGTGGTCGCCGCGGCGGGTGCGGTGCTCGGCCCGCACGGCGCGCTGCGGGACGGCCCGAACCGTTGGGCCGAGGTCCGCCGCTGGGACCTGTGGGGCGAGGGCGGCCCGCGCGACTCCGAGTGCGCGCGGCTCGCCTTCGACACCCCGGCCGAGTTCCCCTGCCGCGCGGCGGGCACCGTCGGCTACGTGCCCGCGGTGACGGCGGGCGCGGTGGCGCGCGGGCCGGTGGACGGCAGCGGGCGGGTGCGCCCGATCCCCGGCGCCAGGGTGTACGTGCTGGATCCGCAGGGGCAGCCGTGCGCGCCCGGCGTGCCGGGGACGGTCTACGTGGGCGGTGCCGCGCTCGGCGTGGGGGCGGGTGTGGAGGACGACCCGTTCGAGCCGGGGGAGCGGCGCTACCGCACCGGCGATACCGCGCACTGGACCGTCGACGGCTGGCTCAGATTCGCTTAGCCTAACCTTTGCAGAACGCACGAACGATCTCGAGGAGCTGACTGATGTCGTCGACAACGAGGAGCCGCGGCCCCGCCGCCAGGCTCGGCCTCGCCCTGCTCGCGCTCGGGGTGGCGCTCGGCGCGGTCGCCTGCGGTAGCTCCGATGAGTCCGGCGGCGGCGACGGCGCGGTGACCATTACGCACAGCTACGGCGACACCGCGGTCGAGGGCACCCCGGAGCGCATCGTCGCGCTGGGCAACCAGTGGCTCGACTCCACCCAGGCCTTCGGCATCACCCCGGTCGGCTACGCCGACACCATCGCCGCCACCACCGGTGCCACGGTGCCGTGGGAGCCGGAGTCGCTGCAGCAGTCGACCAAGCTGACCGCGGGCGGCGACCTGGCCGAGCAGATCGCCGGGCTGGAGCCGGACCTCATCCTGGTGCCGACCTACCTGGTCGACAAGGCCATGTACGACAAGCTTTCCAAGCTGGCCCCGACCATCGGCGCGGTCACCGCGGACCGGCAGATCGACAACTGGACCGACCAGGTGACCGCGCTCGGCAAGGTCCTCGGCCGGGAGGGCGACGCGCAGGGCATCATCGACGGCGTCGACGCGAAGATCGACGCGACCAAGGCGAAGTACCCCAACCTGAACGGCAAGACCTTCCTCACCTGCCTGCTCTCCGGGCCTGCCCAGCTCATGGTGCTGGCCGACCCCGAGGACGGCTCCTCGGCGCTGTTCCAGCAGCTGGGGATGTCCATTCCGCAGCAGATCGTCGACGAGGCGCCCGCGGGCGGCAGGCTCGCGCTCTCCCCGGAGCGGCTCGGCGACCTGACCTCCGACATGCTGCTGTGCGGCGCGCTGCCCGCCTTCCAGGAGAGTTTCAAGCAGCTGCCCGGCTACTCGGAGCTGCCGTCGGTGCAGGCCGGCGGGATCGCCTTCGTCGACATGCTGACGATCACCGCGGTCAACACACCGACTCCGCTGAGCACCCCGTACGTGCTGGACAAGCTGGCGCCCACCTTCGAGGCGCTGAACAAGTAGCGGCTCAGCCCGCGGCCCGCCGCAGCGCCGGTTCCAGGCGCTGCAGCAGGAAGGGGACGGAGAGCGCCGTCGGGTACTCCAGCCCGGCCAGCTCGACCGGGTCGAGCAGCACCGCGGTGTCGTTCCGCGCGGCGCCGAGTTCGCCGTAACCCGGCAGCGCCGTGGCGTCGAGGCCGGCGCGGGGGGAGTGGGCGAGGACGAGGAGGTCGGCGTCCAGCTCGGCGAGCCGGTCCACCGGGAGGACCGCCCGGCCCTGGTCGGCGGGGAGCCCCGCGAGGGTGTCGGGGAGCCGCATGCCGAGGCGGGTGAAGAGCGCCAAGGCGGGTGCGGCCGGGTCGGTCACCGCGATGAGCTGGCCGGGTCCGGCGAGCCAGGCCACCGCGACGGTGCGGCCGGGTGCGGATGCCCGCTCGATCCCGCGGTCCACCGCCGCGATGACCTCCGCCGCCGCGTCCGGCTCGCGCAGCACCGCGCCGAGTGCGCGCACCTGGTCGCGCCAGTCCCCGACCGGCCCCGCGGTCAGCGCGGGGATGGTCGGCGCGATCGCGGTCAGCTCCAGGTAGGTGCTCGGCGCGGCGGCCGGGCCCTCCAGCAGGATCAGCTCCGGCCGCAGCTCCTTGACCTGGTAGCCCAGCGGTTTCGCCGGGTCGACGGCGGTGGTCGAGCCGGTGGTCGGCCGCCACGGCGGTGCCGTTCCCGCGGGATCGGCGAGCAGGCCGACCGGCGTCACGCCCATGGCGATCGTCGCGTCCGTCCACTGCGCGCCCAGCGCCACCACCCGCGCCGGTGTCCGCTCGACCACGGTCTCGCCCTGGGCGTGCGGCACCGTCACCGCCCGATCGGCGCTCCGCTCCGGCAGCTGGCACCCGGCCAGCAGCAGCACGGCCGCCGCCAGCACCGCGATCCGCACCCGCGCCTCCCTCCATTCCGGGCGGGGTGCCCGGTGACCTCGTCCGCACGCGCCGCGGTCTGCTCCACTGCCGAGCTCAGAGCAGGCTGACCCGCTGGTCCTCCGGCAGGAACTGCTTGTCGCCGTCCCGCACCTCGAAGGTCTGGTAGTACTCCGCGACATTGCGCACCACCTGGTTGCAGCGGAACTCGCCGGGGGAGTGGTTCCCCTGCAGCGACCGGACCGCCGCCGCCTCGGTGAGCTTCTCCCGCCAGTTGCGCGCCCAGGAGAAGAACATGGTGCGGTAGTCCGGCTGCTGCCCGGCGCGCTCGGCGGCCAGGCGGTAGGCGGCGAAGGCGATCTGCAGCCCGCGCACATCGGCCAGGTTCTCGCCGACGGTGAGCTCGCCGTTCACGTGCTGCTCCGGCGCCAGCCCCTCCGGGACCAGCACGTCGTACTGCGCGACCAGCTGCGCGGTCTTGGCCTCGAAGGCGGCCAGGTCCTCCGGGGTCCACCAGTCGCGCAGGTTGCCGTCGCCGTCGTACTTGGAGCCCTGGTCGTCGAAGCCGTGGCCGATCTCGTGGCCGATGGTGGAGCCGACCGCGCCGTAGTTCACCGCGTCCGCCGCGTCCTTGTCGAAGAACGGCGGCTGCAGGTAGGCGGCGGGGAAGGCGATCTGGTTGGTGGTGGCCGAGTAGTAGGCGTTCACCGTCTGCGGCGACATCGCCCACTCGCTCTTGTCCACCGGCGTGCCGAGCCGGTCGAAGGCCCGCTTCACCTCGAAGGTGTTCACCGCGAGCAGCGACTCGATGAGCTTGCCCCGGGTGATCGTCAGCCCCGAGTAGTCGACCCACTTGTCCGGGTAGCCGATCTTGGTGTCGATCTTGTCCAGCTTGGCCAGCGCCTCCCGCCTGGTCGGCTCCGACATCCAGGACGAGTTCGTGAAGTTCTCCCGGTAGGCCGCCATCAGGTCGTCGACCATGACCAGCGCGCGCTCCTTGGCCTCGGCCGGGAAGTGCTTCGCCACGTACAGCTTGCCGAGCTGCTCGCCGAGGTTGGAGTCGACGACGCCGACCGCCGACTTCCACATCTCCGGCTTCTGCTCCAACCCGCTGAGCTGCTTGCCGAAGAAGTCGAAGCGGGCGTCGGCGATGGCGGCGGGCAGGAAGCGGGCGTAGGCCTGGATGACGCTCATCTTGAGGTACTCGCGCCAGATCGCGATGTCCACCTCGGCCCAGAGCGCACCGGCCGCGGTCACGAACGAGGGCTGCCCGACCACGACCTTCTCGAAGAGCGACTTCGGCCGGTCGGTGTTCCCGGCCAGCCACGGCTCCCAGTCGAACTGCGGCGCGAGCGCGGTCAGCTCGGCCCAGGTCATGAGGTTGTAGGTGGCGTCGGTGTCGCGCAGCCGGATGCGGTCCCAGTGCGCGGCGGCGATCCGCTTCTCCAGGTCGACCTGGCGCTGCGCCAGCCCGGCCGGGTCGGGCAGCCCGGCGCCCGCGGCGGCCTTCTCCAGGTAGAGCTGGTAGCCGGCCAGGTCCTCGGCGAACTCCGGCTTGTCGTAGTACTGCTCGTCCAGGCCGAGCCCGGACTGCCCGATGCTCGGGATGTACTGGGTGGAATTCTTCCGGTCGATGCCGATGCCGAGCCCGATCAGCCCGCCGATCGGCAGCGTGGCCATCACCTTCGCCAGCTCCGGCTTGCCCGGCGCCCCGTCGATCTGCGCGAACATCCCGGCCAGCGGGGTCATCCCCAGCCGCTCGATCTCGGCCAGGTCCAGCCTGGCGTCGTAGAGGTCGCGGATCTGCTGCGCCTCCGAGCCCGGCTCCGGGTCCGAGATGGCCTCGATGAGCTCGCGCAGCTGCAGCTCGGTGCGCTCGGTCGCCTCGGTGATCGCGCCGACCTGCGCCTTGTCCGGCGGCAGCTGGAATTCGCGCAGCCAGCGACCGTTGACGTGCCGGTACAGGTCGTCCTGCGGGCGGATCGCCTCGTCCGCGCCGCCCATGTCGACGCCGGTCAGCCGCACCGGCTCGGTATCGTTCGCGCAGGACGCCAGGTAGACGGCCGCGGGCACGAGGCCGAGCGCGGCCAGGAATGCGCGCCGGTCCAACCGGCCGGATGCAGTCACCAGGATTCCCCTATCCGATGCGGTGCGGGCCGCATCCCGTCGTTCCGCGCCCGACCGGCGCATACTCACTGGCGCCGAGGCTACCGGTATCGCCCGGCGGCGACGACGGGCGCGGAGTTCGCGCGCGCGACCCCCCGATTTCGGCCGGTCCGGGTGTTCCCATACACTAGACCGGTTGCCTGCGGAGGCCGTGCCCCCGCAATTCGGCAGTGAACCCCCAGCGGCGGCTCCGGAGTCCCGGAGAAACCACTGGCAGGCGCGCGCCGGAGGGCAGCCGACCATGCCCGTCGGGTCGGAAATCCGGCGTGCTTCATGTCCAGGTCAACGAAAGGTTGCTGAAGTGATTCAGCAGGAGTCGCGGCTGCGCGTCGCCGACAACACCGGTGCGAAGGAAATCCTCTGCATCCGCGTGCTCGGTGGCTCGTCGCGCCGCTATGCCGGTATCGGCGACATCATCGTCGCCACCGTCAAGGACGCCATCCCCGGCGGCAACGTCAAGCGGGGTGAGGTGGTCAAGGCCGTCGTCGTGCGCACCACCAAGGAGCGCCGCCGTCCGGACGGTTCCTACATCCGCTTCGACGAGAACGCGGCCGTCATCATCAAGGCGGACAACGACCCGCGCGGTACCCGCATCTTCGGCCCCGTCGGCCGCGAGCTGCGCGAGAAGCGCTTCATGAAGATCGTCTCGCTGGCCCCGGAGGTGCTCTGACCATGAAGGTGCACAAGGGCGACACCGTGCTCGTGATCTCGGGTAAGGACAAGGGCGCGAAGGGCAAGGTCATCCAGGCCTTCCCGCAGCAGAACCGGGTCCTCGTCGAGGGCGTGAACCGGATCAAGAAGCACGTCGCGAACTCCGCCAACCAGCGCGGCGCCTCCTCCGGCGGCATCGTCACGCAGGAAGCCACCATCCACGTCTCGAACGTGATGGTCGTGGACTCCGACGGCAAGCCGACCCGCATCGGCTACCGCACCGATGACGAGACCGGCAAGCGCGTCCGCATCTCCCGTCGCAACGGGAAGGACATCTGAGCATGACCACCACCGAGAAGATCCAGCCGCGCCTGAAGCTCCGCTACCGCGAGGAGATCAAGGACGCGCTGAACAGCGAGTTCAACTACGCCAATGTGATGCAGATCCCCGGCGTGGTGAAGGTCGTCGTCAACATGGGTGTCGGCGACGCCGCCCGGGACGCAAAGCTGATCAACGGCGCCGTCGACGACCTGGCCCTGATCACCGGCCAGAAGCCGATCATCCGCAAGGCCACCAAGTCGATCGCGCAGTTCAAGCTGCGCGAGGGCATGCCCATCGGCGCCAAGGTGACGCTGCGCGGCGACCGCATGTGGGAGTTCCTGGACCGCCTGGTCTCCATCGCGCTGCCCCGTATCCGCGACTTCCGCGGCCTGTCGCCGAAGCAGTTCGACGGCAACGGCAACTACACCTTCGGCCTCAGCGAGCAGTCCATGTTCCACGAGATCGACGTGGACCGCATCGACCGCCCGCGCGGTATGGACATCACCGTCGTGACCACGGCGACCAACAACGACGAAGGCCGTGCCCTGCTCAAGCACCTCGGCTTCCCGTTCAAGGAGAACTGAGCACATGGCGAAGAAAGCTCTGGTCAACAAGGCCAACGCGAAGCCGAAGTTCGCGGTGCGCGCGTACACCCGCTGCCAGCGGTGCGGCCGCCCGCACGCGGTCTACCGCAAGTTCGGGCTGTGCCGCGTGTGCCTGCGCGACATGGCGCACAAGGGCGAGCTGCCCGGCGTGCACAAGAGCTCCTGGTGAGCTGATCCCGCTCCGCCGACAGGGACCCGAGCCGCGGCTCGGGTCCCTGTCGCGTTTTCTGCAGGACTCGGTGTGAAATCGGGCATATCGGTGGTTTGTTCACGAAGCATTCACTGGGGTGACAGTGGCTGTCACTAGCGTTGCCGCGGTCCGTCCGACGCACGCACCGGAGAGCTGTGAACACTCTTTCCCGCACCGCTGCAACAACTTTCGACGACTACGCGATCGGCTCGCTGCCACGCGGCTCCGGAGAGATCGAGCGGCTCACCGAGGTCTTCATCGCGAGCATGCTCGACAAGAAACCGCGCTTCCTCGGCTTCCCCACCAATATGGACTTCCGCTTCAGCGAGCTCGCCGGGGTCCTCGACATCTTCGTCAACAACCTCGGCGACCCGCGCAGCGCGGACAAGGCCGGGATCAGCGCCAAGCCGATGGAGTGCGCGGTGGTGGACGCCGTCGCCCGGCTCGCCAACGGGGTGCCGGAGCAGACCTACGGCTACATCGCCGCCTCCGGTAGCGAAGCCAACCTGTTCGGCCTCGACCGCGGCTGCACCGCCCTGCCCGCGGCGAAGATCTACTGCAGCGGCGCCGCGCACTACTCGATCCGCAAGGCCGCCCGGCTCATGCGCCGCGAACTGGTCGTCGTCGACGCCGACCCGACCGGTCGGATGGACCCGGCCGCGCTCGCCGCGGCCTGCCGCGGGGACGCCGGGCGGGGCGCCATCGTGGTCGCCACCCTCTCCACCACCATGACCGGTGCGATCGACGACGTGGACGCGATCATCGCCGCGGCCGGTGCCGCGGGCGAGGTCTACGTGCACCTGGACGCGGCGCTCGGCGGGCTCATCATCCCGTTCACCGAGTACGGCCCCACCTGGGGTTTCGCCCGCCCCGAGGTCGGCAGCATCGCGATCAGCATGCACAAGGCGCTCGGCACCCCCGTCGTCTGCGCGCTCGCCCTGTGCCGCGCCGACCTGGTGCTCACCGCCGTCGAGGGCGACTACGTCGGCGCCACCGACGCCACCCTCGGCTGCTCCCGCTCCGGGCTGGCCGCCGTGCTGCTCTGGTACGCGCTCGCCGGAAAGGGAATCGCCGGGCTAGAGGCGGACGCGCGCACCTCGCTCGCCACCGCCGCCTACGCCGAGCGCGCCCTCGCCGCCGCGGGCACGAACCCCCTGCGGCTCCCGGCCTCGGTCACGGTCGTCTTCGACCGCCCCGCCGAGGCGATCTGTCGCCGCTACCACCTCGCCACCGAGAGGGAGCGGGCGCACGTGATCACGCTCCCGCACGTGCGGGAGGCCATGATCGATGCGCTCTGCCTGGAGATCACCGAGCAGCGGGGGATGTGACCGGTACGGCCAGATCGGGCTGTACGACGGGTGCCAGCGCCGTGAATGGATCCTAGGGCGCGGCCGACCCGATTTTGTCCTGGGAAAACGCACCTTTACACTAGAGCGGTTGCCTGGGCACAGCCATGTCTTCCGCATGCGCTCCCGGCGGCGAGAACTCACCCGGTCGGCAAGTGCCGACCGGACCAGCCGAATTGTCGTAGGCCCACGGTCCGCGTGAGCGGGCGTTGCATGGGAACCGCGGCGAGAAAGGTGTCGAGGTCTAACCATGACCATGACCGATCCGATCGCAGACTTTCTGACCCGTCTGCGCAACGCCAACTCGGCGTACCACGATCAGGTGAAGGCTCCGCACTCGAAGCTCAAGGCGAACATCGCCGAGATCCTCAAGCGCGAAGGCTACATCTCCGACTACCGCACCGAGGATGCGACGGTGGGCAAGACCCTGATCGTCGACCTCAAGTACGGGCCCAGCCGCGAGCGCAGCCTCGCCGGGGTGCGCCGGGTGTCCAAGCCCGGTCTGCGCGTGTACGCGAAATCCACCAACCTGCCCAAGGTCCTGGGCGGCCTCGGCGTGGCGATCATCTCCACGTCCTCCGGCCTGCTGACGGACCGGCAAGCGGCACAGCAGCGCGTGGGCGGCGAAGTCCTCGCCTACGTCTGGTAAGGGAGGCAGAGACATGTCGCGTATCGGCAAGAAGCCCATCGCAATCCCGGCCGGTGTCGAGATCAGCATCGACGGCCAGCAGGTCTCGGTGAAGGGGCCGAAGGGCACCCTGTCGCACACCGTCGCCGAGCCCATCACCGTGTCCCGCGGCGAGGACGGCCAGCTCGAGGTCGCCCGCCCGGACGACGAGCGGCGCAACCGCTCGCTGCACGGCCTCACCCGCACGCTGATCTCGAACATGATCGTCGGCGTGACCCAGGGGTACGAGAAGAAGATGGAGATCTTCGGCGTCGGCTACCGCGTGGCGGCGAAGGGCTCGAACCTCGAGTTCGCCCTCGGCTACAGCCACCCGGTGCCGGTGGAGGCCCCGGAGGGGATCACCTTCGCGGTGGAGACGCCCACCAGGTTCTCGGTGTCCGGAATCGACAAGCAGAAGGTCGGCCAGATTTCGGCGGTCATCCACGGTCTGCGCAAGCCCGACCCGTACAAGGGCAAGGGCATCCGCTACGCAGGCGAGGTCGTGCGCCGCAAGGTCGGAAAGACGGGTAAGTGATCATGGCTAAGACAACGGCAAGCCAGGAGCGGAAGCAGGCCAAGCGGATTCCGCTCGGCAAGGACGTTTCGACCCGGCGCAGGCTCTCCAAGACCCGCCGCCACTTCCGGCTGCGCAAGAAGCTCGCGGGCACCACGGAGCGTCCGCGCCTCATCGTGCACCGCTCCGCGCGGCACCTGCACGTGCAGCTGGTGGACGACTCGATCGGCAAGACCATCGCCTCGGCCTCGACCATCGAGGCGGACGTGCGCGGCCTGGACGGCGACAAGACCGCCAAGGGCGTGAAGGTCGGCCAGCTGATCGCGGAGCGCGCGAAGGCCGCAGGCGTGGAGGCCGTGGTCTTCGACCGCGGTGGCCACGACTACCACGGCCGGATCGCCGCGCTGGCGGACGCCGCTCGTGAAGGCGGGTTGAAATTCTGATGATGATGATCGCGAACGGAAGGAACGTCTGATGCCGGGACGTCAGCGGCGTGACGGCGGAAACGGACCCGCCGGACAGAACAGCACGGGTGGCCCCGAGGGCGGCCGCGACAACCGCAGGGGCGGCGGCAACGACCGCCGCGGCGGCGACCGCAGGGACAATGCCGCCGAGAAGAACCAGCTCGAGCGGGTCGTCGCCATCAACCGCGTCTCCAAGGTGGTCAAGGGCGGCCGGCGCTTCAGCTTCACCGCGCTGGTGATCGTCGGCGACGGCAACGGCCTGGTCGGCGTCGGCTACGGCAAGGCCAAGGAAGTTCCCGCGGCCATCCAGAAGGGTGTCGAGGAGGCGCGCAAGGGCTTCTTCCGCGTCCCGATGATCGGCTCGACCATCGTGCACCCGGTGCAGGGCGAGGCGGCGGCCGGTGTGGTCATGCTGCGCCCGGCCTCCCCCGGTACCGGTGTGATCGCCGGTGGCGCCGCGCGCGCCGTGCTGGAGTGCGCGGGCATCCACGACATCCTGGCGAAGTCGCTCGGCAGCGACAACGCCATCAACGTCGTGCACGCGACGGTCGAGGCCCTCAAGCAGCTGCAGCGTCCCGAAGAGGTCGCGGCCCGTCGTGGCCTGCCGCTGGAGGACGTCGCACCGGCGGGCATGCTGCGTGCGCGCGCCCAAGCGACGGGAGGTGCCAGGTAAATGGCCGATCTCAAGGTGACCCAGATCAAGTCGTCGATCGGGTCGAAGAAGAACCAGCGCGACAGCCTGCGCACCCTCGGCCTGCGCGGCATCCGTAAGTCGGTCGTCCGGCCGGACAGCCCGGAGAACCGCGGTCTGATCAACGTCGTGCGCCACCTCGTCACGGTCGAGGAAGTCCAGGAGGGCTCGCGATGACCATCAAACTGCATCACCTGCGCCCCGCGCCGGGTGAGAAGACCGCCAAGACCCGCGTGGGTCGCGGTGAGGGCTCGAAGGGCAAGACCGCCGGTCGCGGCACCAAGGGCACCAAGGCGCGCAAGAACGTCCCCGCGGCGTTCGAGGGCGGCCAGATGCCGATCCACATGCGGCTGCCGAAGCTCAAGGGCTTCACCAACCCGTTCCGCACCGAGTACCAGGTCGTGAACGTGGGCCGGATCGCCGAACTCTTCCCCGAGGGCGGCGCGATTGGCAAGGACGAGCTGGTGGCGGCGGGCGCGGTCCGCAAGAAGCAGCTGGTCAAGGTCCTCGGCGACGGCGAGATCTCGGTCGCGGTCCAGGTGACCGCGGACAAGGTGACCGGCTCCGCCAAGGAGAAGATCACCGCGGCCGGAGGCTCGGTCACCGAGCTCGGCTGACGATCGCTCTGCACCCGGTGGCACCGGACGAGTGAATGGCTCGTCCGGTGCCACTGTTAGAGTTCAGTAGTTGTCTGCCAAAGCCGTCATGGGGCTCGGCGTCTCCGCTGTAGGACACCGCTGGAACATCCATGGCACAACCGTGTCGTTCGCCAGGAGGATCTGTGCTTTCCGCCTTCGTATCGGCCTTCCGGACTCCGGACTTGCGGCGGAAGATTCTCTTCACGCTGGGGCTGGTCGCGCTGTACCGGGTCGGCGCCGCACTGCCGTCTCCCGGCGTCGACTACCGGGCGGTGCAGGAATGTATCGACCTGGTCTCCGGCGGTGACAACGCGGGCATCTACCAGCTGATCAACCTGTTCTCCGGCGGCGCGCTGCTGCAGCTGTCGGTGTTCGCGATCGGCATCATGCCGTACATCACGGCGAGCATCATCATCCAGCTGCTCCAGGTCGTGATTCCGCGTTTCGAGGAGTTGCGCAAGGAGGGTCAGTCCGGGCAGACCAAGCTGACCCAGTACACCCGGTACCTGTCGATCGCGCTCGCCGTGCTGCAGGCCACCGGCCTGGTCGCGCTGGCGGCGCGCGGTCAGCTGCTGCAGGGCTGCCAGCAGGACATCCTGGCCGATACCGGCATCTTCGGCATGGTCACCATCGTCGTCGTGATGACGGCGGGTGCCGCGCTGGTGATGTGGTTCGGTGAGCAGATCACCGAGCGCGGCGTCGGCAACGGCATGTCGCTGCTGATCTTCGCGGGCATCGCCGCCCGCATCCCGTCCGAGGGCAAGGGCATCCTGGACAGCCGCGGCGGCATCGTCTTCACCCTGGTCTGCGTGGCCGCGCTGCTCATCATCATTGCGGTGATCTTCGTCGAGCAGGGGCAGCGCCGGATCCCGGTGCAGTACGCGAAGCGGGTCGTCGGCCGCAAGATGTACGGCGGCTCCTCGACCTACCTGCCGCTCAAGGTCAACCAGGCGGGCGTGATCCCGGTGATCTTCGCCTCGTCGCTGCTCTACCTCCCCAACCTCATCGCTCAGCTCACGGGTTCGACCAACGCGACCGAGCCGAGCTGGTGGCAGGAGATCATCCAGAAGTACCTGGTGAACCCGAGCAATCCGGTGTACATCGGGATCTACTTCGGGCTGATCGTCTTCTTCACCTACTTCTATGTGGCCATCACCTTCAACCCGGAGGAACGCGCCGACGAGATGAAGAAATTCGGCGGTTTCATCCCCGGGTACCGCCCGGGCAAGCCGACCGCCGATTACCTCCAGTTCGTCCTGAGCCGGATCACCCTCCCCGGCTCGATCTATCTCGGCCTGGTCGCCGTGCTGCCCAACCTCTTCCTGGAAATCGGCAATTCCGGTGGTAGCGCCATGCAGAACCTTCCGTTCGGCGGTACCGCGGTGCTGATCATGGTGAGCGTCGGTCTCGACACGGTGAAGCAGATCGAGAGCCAGCTGATGAATCGCAATTACGAAGGGTTCCTGAAGTGAGAGTTGTACTGCTCGGTCCGCCGGGTGCCGGCAAGGGCACTCAGGCCGTCCTGCTGTCCGAGAAGCTGGGCGTTCCGCACATCTCGACCGGGGATCTGTTCCGCGCCAACATCAGCCAGCAGACCCCGCTGGGCCGCGAGGCGCAGAAGTACATGGACGCGGGCGACCTGGTGCCCAGCGACGTGACGAACCGCATGGTCGAGGCCAGGGTCGCCGAGCCGGACGCCACCGGCGGCTTCGTGCTCGACGGCTACCCGCGCACCGTCGACCAGGCCGACGCGCTGGAGAAGATCCTGCGCGAGCTGGACACCAGGCTGGACGCCGTGCTCTGCTTCGTCGTCTCCGAGGACACCGTCGTCGAGCGCATGCTGGCCCGCGGCCGCAGCGACGACAACGAGGACGTCATCCGCAATCGGCTCCGGGTGTACCGCGAGGAGACCGAGCCGCTGCTGCAGCACTACGACGGCCTCGTGGTGACCGTGGACGGCGTCGGCGAGGTGGACGACGTGAACGCCCGCGCCCTGCGCGCCCTCGGCCACTGATGGTCTTCGGCCGCAAGAGCAAGAAGGTCGTCCCGTTCCGGACGGCGGGTGAGCTGGACGCCATGGCCGCGGCCGGTGCCGTCGTCGGGCGGGCGCTGGTCGCGGTGCGCGAGGCCGCCAAGTCCGGCGTCTCCACCCTGGAGCTGGACGCCATCGCCGAGCAGGTCATCCGGGACGCGGGCGCGGTGCCCTCGTTCAAGGGCTACCACGGCTTCCCCGGCTCCATCTGCTCCTCGGTCAACGACCGCGTCGTGCACGGCATCCCGACCGCCGACGACGTGCTGGCCGATGGCGACCTGGTCTCCATCGACTGCGGCGCCATCCTGGACGGCTGGCACGGCGACTCCGCCTGGACCTTCGGCGTCGGCGCCGTCAGCGCGGCCGACGAGCTGCTGAGCGAGGCCACCCGGCTCTCCATGGAGGCCGGGATCGCGGCCATGCTGCCGGACAACCGCCTCACCGACATCTCGCACGCCATCGAGCTCGGCACCCGCGCCGCCGAGGTCGCGCACGGGCGCGAGTACGGCATCGTCGACGGCTACGGCGGGCACGGCATCGGCCGCGAGATGCACCTCGACCCGTTCCTGCCGAACGAGGGCGAGCCGGGCCGCGGCCCGCGGCTGGTGGTCGGCTCGGTGCTGGCCATCGAACCCATGCTCACCCTCGGCACCACCGAGACCACGGTGCTCGGCGACGACTGGACCGTGGTCACCAGCGACGGCAGCCGCGCCGCGCACTGGGAGCACACCGTCGCGGTGACCGAGGACGGGCCCCGGATTCTGACGCTGCGCCCCGAATAGCGGGGGCGCTCGGCGTTCACCGGACTGGCCTACACTCGCCGTGTCGGCGGGCGGGTCACGGGGAGTGTCGCCTGCGGCTCGCGAGCACCGCAAGGAGCGTCCATGGGGTACACCAGCCCGTTTTCCGAGCATCGGCGGCAGGCCGGGCAGGGGCACGTCAAGATCGAGACCTTGACGGCCGTCTACTGCGCACTGGCCTGCGAGGACGCGATCGAGCAGCTGCGCGCGCTGAAAGCGCTGCTGACGGAGTCGACCTACAGCGGAATCGGCCGGTTCGCGCCGGAGCCGCTGTCGAGCGGCGTCCTGCTGCCGCGGTGGTTCAGTGACAAGGCGGGCGATTTCACCGGCAAGCTGGACGAGCACATCACGCTGCTCCAGGATCTGACCGAGACCTTCATCGCCGCGGGCAACACCTACGCGAGGACCGACGCGAACTCGCGGGAGCACCTCGAGGCGCTGAACGCGGTCAGCTCGGATCCGGCCGCGGCCGGGCGCGGCGACTTCCGCCCGGAGCAGTTCACCCCGTCCACCGCCTACGACCGGGAGAAGGACCGCCCGCAGGTGCCGAGCCAGTTCCACGCGACCGGCACCATGACCATGGAGGGGTACCGGGACTACCGGGAGAACCACACCTCGCTCTCGCCGGAGGAACTGGTCTCGCTGCACAACGACATCACGCCGGAGCGGGCCGCGAATGCCGCCGAGGGGTGGCAGTACGCGTTCGAGAAGCTCGAACTCGAGGCCTCGGACTTCGAGCGGAACATCGCCAGGCTCGTCGACGGCTCGTGGGAGGGGTACGGCGCCGCGAACGCCGTCCAGACCGTGCGCGGCTACAGCGCCTCGATGCGCACGCTCGGGCGGACCGCGAATCTCGTCGCCACGAACCTCGTCTACACGTCCCAGTGGCTGCAGGCGACGAAGCGGGAGATGCCGAGCGACACCTATGCCGCGGAGTGCGATCTGCAGGAGTACCAGCGGCGTTTCAACGAGGTCTACAACGCCGGGCTGGACGCCACCTGCCGTGCGTTCCCGGAGATGCCCGCGACGCTGCCGCCGCCTCCGCAGCCGGTCACGGCGCCGAACGACGGCGGGAACGGCGGGAACAACCGGGGCGGCGGCAACGGTGGAGGGAACGGCGGCGGTAATGGCGGGGGGAACGGCGGCGGAAACGGTGGAGGGACCGGCGGTGGTTCCGGTGGGGGCTCGGGGTCGGGTGGCGGCCCGGACGCGTCGAACCTGACCGGCGGGAAGCCGCAGCAGAGCGGGAACGCGGACGAACTGCTCGCGGCGAGCCAGCAGTACGCCGAGGAGGCGCAGGCCGCCGCCGGGCAGGCGGCGGGGGCCGGTTCCGGCCAGGGGCAGGGCCAGGGCGGGCAACCCGGCGGTGCCGGGACGGGCGGCTTGCCGGGGGCGCTGGGCAATCTCGCGAACCTCGGCCAGGCCGGGGCGGGCGGGCAGCCCGGCGCAGGCGGTCTCGGCTCCGCCCCCGGCGGGATCGCTCAGGGCGCGGGTGGACAGGGCGGCGGTGGACAGGGCGGCGGTGGACAGGGCGGCGGTGGACAGGGCGGCGGTGGACAGGGCGCAGGCTCGCAGGGCATGCAAGCGATCATGGGGCTGCTGACGCCGCTGCTGAGCGCGCTCGCGCAGGGCGTGCCCGCGCTGGCCCCGCTGCTCGCGCAGTTCGCGCAGAACGGCCTCCCCACGCTGGAGGAACTGGTCGCGCGGCACGGGCTCCCCACGCTGGAGGAGCTGGTCGCGCAGCACGGGCTCCCCGCGCTGGAGGAGCTCGCCGCGGGGCTGCCGCCCGAGGTGCGGACGCTGCTCGGCAGGCTCTTCGACGGCTCGGCGCTCACCGACCTGCTGGCGGGCCGGGACCTGACGGAGGTGCTCGGCGGCCGGGACGTCGCGGAGGTCATCGCGGGCAAGAGCGTGGCCGAGCTCCTCGCCGCGCGCGACCTCTACGACCTGCTCGACCTGCCGCATCCCGACAAGGGCGAGCAGGCCGGGGGGATCGCCGCCCGCGCGCTGCCGGGGACGCCGTTCGCCGCTTCCCAGTGGGGTGCGGGCGTGCCGGGCGAGATCGCGGACAAGCCGTTCGCGCTCTCCTTCGCCGCCGGGACCGACGAGGAGGGCGGAACCGCCGCGCTGCCGCGGCCCGCGGTGGCCGCCGAACGGGACGAGGCGCTGCCCGGCGCTCCGGTCGCGGGGGAGCGCGGGGACGACGCCGACGATGTCGCCTTCACCCTTGGTCTGCCCGCGGCGGCGGGGCCGGGGGCGAATTCGTGAACCGGCGCTGGGATCTCACCGATCTCGAGTTCGCGGTGCTGTGGGAGCGGATCAACGGCGGCGACCTGCCGAAGCCGTTCAGCTACGTCAGCCGCACCCGCGGGCTCAGCGCCTACGAGCGCGAGAAGCTGCTGGCCTGGGAGCGGCTGCGGCACCTGGCCGACGACGGCCTCCGCGATGTCTTCGAGGCGATGCACCGGCCCGAGGCGTACGTGGTGGTGCACGGCTGGTGCGACCACGACACGCGCAACCCCGCCAAGCGGGTGCGGGCGCGGGCGGTGCGCTCGGCGACCCACGGCTACCTGCTGCGGCAGCTTCCGGGTGAGACGGTCTGGCACAGCGGCGGTTTCACCATCGAGGAGTGCGGGCCGTTCGGGATCGCCGAGGCCGTGGTGCGGGTGCTGCCCGAGCGGGGTGCCGGGAGGCTGGGCGCGATCCCGATCCTCACCGACCGGGTCGACGACCACGAGCGCTTCCGGTCGGTCCCGGACTCGCGGGTGACGATGCCGAACCGGGAGAGCCCGGCGGACCGCAGCGCCACGTTCTTCGCCCTCCCCGCCGAGCTCACCGGCGCCATCACGGTGCACCAGGGGTACTCGGCGTTCGGGCCGCGCGGCATCCTGGAGCAGGCCATGCTCTGGCGGGATCTGCCCGGCGACGGCCGCTACGTCATCGTGCTGGATCGGGCGCCGACGGCGATGGGGATCGGCACCCGCAGGCTGGTCGCGCTGGTCGACGCCGCGGTGGAGCGGATGCGCGACCGCGCCGACTCGCACTGGGAAGCGGGCTGATCAGCTCTCCAGCAGCAGCGTGACCGGGCCGTCGTTGACCAGCTCGACCCGCATGTGCGCGCCGAAGCGGCCGGTCGCGACGGTGGCGCCGAGCCCGCGCAGCGCCGCCGCGAACGCCTCGACCAGCGGCTCGGCCACCGGGCCCGGTGCCGCGGCGGCCCACGAGGGGCGCCTGCCCTTCGCGGTGTCGGCGTACAGCGTGAACTGGCTGACCACCAGGATCGGGGCGCCGACGTCGGCGGCGGAGCGCTCGCCGGCCAGGATCCGCAGCCGCCAGAGCTTGGCGGCCATGGCCTCCGCGTCGGCGCCGGAGTCGCCGTGCGCGACGCCGACCAGGGCGACCAGCCCTTGCGGGTCGGGGTCGATCCGGCCGACCGTCTCGCCGTCCACCGTGACGGCGGCCGCGCTCACCCGCTGTACCAGCACTCGCATGCCGGTGATGGTGTCACGCGGAGCGGAAGTACAGCACATCCTCGCCGTACTCGGCGAGCGCCCTCGTCTCGGCGGCCTGCCGGATGCCGCTGCTCGGCATCGCGGTGAGCTTGGCGAACATGGCGGTATTGCCGAACGCGGCGCGCACCTGCGTCTCCGAGGCGTAGTCGGCGCCGTAGTCGGCGAGTACCGCGAAATCCAGCGGCGCCAGCGGCGTTGTCAGGTCGACGGCGCCCGCAGGGCGGCCGAGCGCGGCGTACTGGGTGGGCCCGCCGTCCTCGTACCAGCACAGCTCGTAGGACATCTGCTCGGTGGCGGTCACGCTGACGACCGGCCAGCGCTCCGCCAGCCGCAGCGCCAGCGGGTGCCGCCCGGTCGGTGCGACCTCCCAGGCCAGGCTCTTCACCGCGACCCAGCTGCCGGAGCCGCGCTCGATCAGCACCACGTCGTCGCCGAGCCGCTCGCCCGCGTTGAGCTCGGGCGACGGCACCGACCAGTGCTTCTCGTGCACGCCGAGGTAGTTGGAGCTCTGCACCGGGCGCGCCCCGTCCGCCTGGTACGCCGCCAGCACCGCGGCCCTGACCTGCTGCACCGCGTCCGGCGCGGAGCAGCGCACGCTCAGCGCGCCGAAGCTGGTGGCGATCTCGACCGGGCGGGACGGCGGGTCCGGAAGCGCCCCCGCGGCCAGCGGTTTCAGCCCGACCAGGGCGAGCTTCCAGTTGATCTCCTCGATCGTCGCGAGATCACCGGCGCTCTGGTACAGGATCTGCTGCTGGGTGAGCCTGCCTGCACCCTGCAGGTTGCGGCAGTCGAGCTTGCCGAGCGCGGCCAGCGTCTTGC
Organism: Nocardia sp. NPDC057353; assembly: GCF_042667085.1. Lineage (NCBI taxonomy): Bacteria > Bacillati > Actinomycetota > Actinomycetes > Mycobacteriales > Nocardiaceae > Nocardia > Nocardia sp. NPDC057353. The sequence goes on along the minus strand of NZ_JBHVAK010000005.1, from coordinate 38,994 downwards.
CGGTGAGGTCGAGGTCCTCGATCTTGATCTCGCGCAGCTGCTGCGTCATCTCCTGGCTGGTCCAGGCGGCGTAGCGCTCGCGGTAGGTGGAGAGCGCCTGCTTGCGCTGCCTGCCGATGGTCAGCGTGCGCAGCAGGGTGTTCAGCGAGGCGAGGTACTTGGCCGCCTGCCCGGGGTCGGCGGCGAAGAGCCCGGCCCTGATGCGGGTGGCGTCCTCGGTGGCCGCGACCGCCGTCGCCGGATCGAGCCGGAGCAGCCACACCCCGCACTTGCCGAGCGCGTCCGCGCACATGGCCGCGCTGTGCGGGTGGCTGTGCGCCACCCGGCGGTAGGCCTCGCAGGCCCGCCGGATGGTGCTGGTCGCGAGCTCGCGGTGCCCGACCGCGCGGGCGGCCTGGTCGAAGATGCGCAGCGCGTCCTGGATCTCCCCGGCGAGCCGCGCGGAGACCATGCCCGCGGTGAACCAGTGCAGCCGGATCTCGACCGCCTGCTGCGACGGCTCCAGCGCCTCGGCGGTGCGGTCGCGCGGGCTGCCGTCGGTGCGGGTGGCGATCAGTGCCCTGGCGAAATCACACAGCGAGGTGGCCAGCGGCAGCTCCGCCTCGGCATTGCGGTCGACGGCGGCCCGCCGGTCGGCGGCCACCCGCTGCTCCAGGGCGCTCAGATCCATGGTGGTGTCGAAACCCGCGCTGGCACAGCGAAACCTCCTCGCGCCGACGGCGCCCCTGCATGCTCACCCCCCGTTCTCCGGGGAGCGGACGAATGTGCAGAGTCTGCCACACTCGGCGTACCTGCGTCTCCCGCCCGGTGGCGGATCGGCACGGGCGGTCGCCCGCGGCACCCGGTCGGCGATTAACCCCGAGTTCACGATGCGTCCACGAGCGGGTCGCTCTCGGCTGTCAGGCTTTTCGGGCAGGTTCCACGCCGGGCGCCGGGTGGCGCGCGGCGGCGAGTGGAGGAGCGACGACATGGCCGACAGGCTCGAAGCGGATCCGGCGAAGCTCCGCGCGGCGGCCGCCGCGACCGGCGCACTGCGGGACCGCATCAACGGCGTCCTCGACACGCTCAACGGGGCGATGATCGCGCGTGGCGCGCCCTGGGGCAACGACCGGATGGGGCTGCAGTTCCTGAACGGCGACGCGGGCAACGGCTACGCGGCGATGCGCGACAACTCGGTGCAGAGCGGCCGGAACGCGGCGACGTCCTTCGGCAACTTCTCCGCGGGCATGGTGCAGAGCGCCGAGTACCTGGAACAGATGGATCAGACGCACGGCTTCCGCTGATTCGGACCGGCCATGCCCAACGAGTACACCCGCGCCGAGCTGAACTCGGTCATCGAACAGGTCGGTCAGCAGTTCCGCACCATGGCGCGCATCCAGCGGGAGCGCGCCGCGCTGACCGCGAGCGTGACGGTGCGCAAACGCGTCACGGTGACGGTCAACGCCGACGGCGTCGTGATCGAGACCAAGCTGGGGCCCAACGCCGAAGACCTGGAGCACGCCGAGCTGGCCAGGGCGTTCACCGAGGCGGCGCAGCAGGCCGCCGCCGAGGTGGCGCGCAAGGGGCAGGCGCTGATGCGGCCCTTCGACGACCAGCGCGCCCGGCTGCCCAAGATCACCGACCTGATCGAGGGCATGCCGGACTTCGCGGCCGATCCGCCGGGGCCGGAGCCGGTCTCGACGGCGCCACCGAAGGCGCCGGAGCGGGCGGCCGACGCGGCGCCGGGCGGTCCGGACGACGCGCGCGGCCGTGGGGTCACGGATTCCAGCTGGTGACGCGGATCCGCGCCGATGGTTGACCTACCCGGTGGACTCCTCTGGCTCGCCGAGGCGGTGGTCGGCGTCGACTACCCCGAGGGCAACCCCGACGAGATGTGGGCGCTGGCCGGTGACTGGCGTGCCGCGGCGGACGAACTGCGCGCCATCCTGACCGAGATCGACGCCGCCAAGGGGCTCGCGCTGAGCGCCTACCCCGGTGGCGTCGGCGGTGAACAGATGGCCACCGCCTTCGACAGCATGCGCACCGGGGACTCGTCCATCGAGGCGCTCGCGAACCAGTTCGCCGCGGTCGCGGGGATGGCGGACGAGTTCGGCACCGAACTCGAGTACACGCAGCTGATGTTCTACACGTCGCTGGCGCTGCTGGCGGCGGAGATCCTGGCGGCGTGGATCTTCCCGCCGACCGCACCCGCCGTGCAGGCCGCCGCGGTCGGGATCACCAGGATCGCGCTGCGGATCCTCGCGCAGAACCTGATGAACCGCATCATCAGCCTGCTGGCCAGGGTCGTCGGGCGGAAACTCGCGACCTTCCTGGTGCGGCACATCGCCATCGACACCGTGATCGGCACCGTCCAGGAAGTCGGCATCCAGGCGTACCAGGTCGGCGAGGGACACCGGAAGGACATGAACTGGGATCAGGTCGGGTTGACCGCGCTCAGCTCCGCCGCCGGTGCCATGGCGGGCGAGTGGGGCGGGAACCTCGCCGGGCGCGCGCTCTCCCGCAATCGGCCGCCGCTGCCGGAGGGGGTCATCCCGCCGCCCATGGGGTGGCGGGACGGCGCCGTCGTCGGCGCCACCGCGGGGTTCACCGGTGCCTGGGGTGGGTGGGCGGCGGGCACCTTCGTGCCCTATGTGTCGACCGGGTTGACCGAGGGGTGGGACAAGGCGAACGAGGAGTTGAACCGTTCGCTCTCGCAGTTCGACTGGCGGAGTATCAGCGGTGGGGTGGCGAGTGGGGCGCTCACCGGGGCGAGTCGGGCCAGGGCGGATTCGTGGTGGCAGGGGCGGCATCCGGAGTTGTATCCGAGTGGGGGTGGTTCCGGAGGTGGGGATGGGTCCGGTGATGGGGTCGGTGGCGGTTCGGGGGGCGGGGATGGTGCCGGTGGCGGGAGCGGCGGTGGTTCAGGGGCCGGTGACGGGTCCGGGGCAGGGGATGGTGCTGGCGGCGGGTCAGGGTCCGGTGCCGGTTCCGGGGTAGGGGATGGTGCCGGTGGCGGTTCGGGGGCCGGTGACGGGTCGGGTTCGGGGTCCGGGAACGGGGCCGGTGACGGGTCCGGGGCAGGGGATGGGGCCGGTGATGGCTCGGGTTCGGGCGATGGGTCCGGGGCCGGGAACGGTGACGGGAGCGGCTCGGGTTCGGGTGACGGCTCGGGGAGCGGTGCGGGGGACGGCGGGCGGTCGGGCGAGCAGGACGAGGGGCGGATCGGCGGTGGGCCGTCGAGCGTCGAGGGGGAGGCGCGGGCCGGGCTGCCGGGGGAGCCCGCGCCGTCCGGTGACGGCGGCGGTGCCAGGGGGGCCGATTCCGCGGCGGCCGCCGACGGTGCGAGCGAGGGTGACCGGCAGGCGCACGACGGGGCGCGGGCGGCCGACGAAGCAGGCGCGACCGGGCGGGATCAGCCGGTGGTCGCGGGCAGCGACGGATCGGCGGCCGGGCCGGACGGTGCGCGCGGCGACGTAGGGCGGACCGAGGGTGCCGCCGCCGACGAGCCGACCGCCGCGGATACGGCGGGCAGGCCGTTGGAGACCGGTGAAGTCGCCGGTCCCGGGGACAGTGCCGCAGGGAATACGGCACCCGGTGCCGCCGCCGGCGCAGCGCCCGGCGCACCGGCCGCAGGCGGGGCGCCCGGTATGTCGGCAACGGGTGGGGCGCCCGGTGGTACAGCCGCGGGAGCGGCGCCCGGTGGTGCCGCGGGAAGCAGCACCACGACCGGTGCGCCGAGCTCGGCGACATCGGGGCAGAGCAGCGGAAGCTCACCGGTCGGGCCGGGCGCCGACGGCCGCGCGACCGGCGGTGACGCACGGGGAGCCGAGCCACGCACCGCGGGGCAGTCCCCCGCACCGCGCGCCGACGGCCCGCGGCCGCTAGGCGAGGTCCGGTCGGGCGAGGTCCGGTCGGGCGAGGCGAGGGCGAACGTGCCAGGCCCGCGCGCCGACGGCAGCGCACCGCACCGCTTCGAGGGTCGAGCCGGTGCCGCCGAGATGCCCGCTGGCCGTCCCGCCCCCGGCGAGGGGACGGCGTCGGCGCAGCGCACCGGCACCGAAGCGCCGCGCACCGAGCCCGAGCCCGGCCGCCAGACCACCGCGCGCGCCGACGGCGGCCCGCCCGCCCGCGCGGCAGAGAGCGCTCCGCAGCGCCCGGCCGAGCCGAGCCCCGCAGGCCGCGGCGAGCATCCCGCTGCGCGGGGCGCGGACGGCACCCAGCCGCGCAGCGGAGACGGCGCAGCGGCCCGCACCGGTGACGGTGGCGTGGCCAGAACCGGGGACGGCGCCGCAACACGGTCCGGTGACGGTCCGGGCACGAGGGCCGCGGATGGTGCTGCGGCCCGGCCCGGGGACGGTGGCGGAACCAGAACGGTGGAGCGCGGCGCGACCGGCTCGAGCAACGATGCCGCAGGAAGGACTGCGGATGGCCCGAGCGGCAGGAACGGTGACGGCGCCGGGGGTAGGCCCGAGGACGGGGTCGCGGGACGGAGGGCCTCCCCGGAGGGGACCGGGAACAGGACGGCAGATCCGGACGGGGCCGGGAGCAGGGCGGCGGATCAGGACGGGGCTCGGCCCGCGGACGGATCGCGGGCCGACGGCGCCGCGCGGGCAGGCGACGGTCTGGGCGCCTACGACGGGAACGGGCGCGGGCCCGCGCCGGGAGATCGAGCTGCGGCGACGGAGCCGGGCACGGCTCCCGGCCCGTCTCGACGGGCGGCGGATCCGGACTTCGACGGCACGGTCGTCCTCGTCCCCCCGGTGGACCCTCCTCCGGTCCGGGTGCCGGAGACCGGCGCGGCGACCCGCACGGAACCCGTGGTGGCGCCTCGGGACGGCACGCAGCCGGAGGCGGCGAACCGCGGCGAGTGCGCCCGGCTCACCCTGCTCGAGATCCGGGACGCGACCGGGAGCGAGCGCATCCGGGTGCCGGAGCCGGTCGGCCTCGCGGGCATGTCGGCGACCGAGGTGGCCACCGCAGCGGGCGCCCCGCTGCGCGACGTCCCGCGGGTGCTCGGCGGCGGATCGCCGCACACCCCGCTGGCGGCCGAGCTGCTGCGGCTGGGTGCGGGCGCGCGGGCCCTGGTGGTGGACCGGTACGCGGGCCAGGTGGACGAGCACGGCGTCGGCGCGCACGCCTACGGCCTGACGGTGCGCGCCGGGCCGGACGGCGAGCTCGCCATCGAGGTCTCCGACCCGGCGCACGGCAGGCGCGGCGGGTTCCCACCGGCGACGCCGCGCGAGCTCACCGGCGTCTCCGCGGTCCTGTTCGACCGCGACGGCGTCCCGGTGCGGCCCGCCGCCGCGGACTGGCCGGTGCGCGCCGACCCGGCGGACGTCGAGTCGACGACCGGCCGCCGCATCGGCACCTCGCTCGACGACTACCCGGACCAGGTGCGCTCGCTGCTGCAGCAGAGCGCGGTGGGGCGGGAGGCGCTGGCGGCGCTCCGGCGGCACCGGATCCGGGACTCGTTCGAGCCTGCCCACGAGTACGTCTCCGGCCACTACCGCTCCGACGAGCTCACCGCGACCGTGTACGCCGACTCCGGCGACCACATCGACCAGGCCCTCACCCTGATCCACGAAGCGGTGCACGCGGAGTACGACGCGACCGGGCGGACCGCGAACACCCGCGAGCGGCTGTTGACGCTGGAGCGCGACGCCTACGTCGCCGCGATGGTCCGCGAGGAGGCCGCCGCCTTCGGCCGCGAGTTCGAGTTCGCCCGCGAGCTGCGCGACGCGGGCTACCGGGTGCCGATCAAGCCCTTCGAGAGCAGATACCTGATCGAGTACGCGAAGGCCATGAACAGCGCGTGGCAGCAGGATCCGGCCGCGACGGAGGCCGAGCTCACCGCGCGGGCGCGGGAGTCGGCGGTGGACGCGATCGCCCGCGACGTCGGCACCGCGGACCGGGTGGGCGGCGATTCCTACGAGCAGAAGTACACCCGGGCCTGGAACCGCGCGCACGAGGACGCCCCCGGCGCGCTGTACGCGGAGATGCCGCCCGCGGTGCGCGCCGCCATCGACGAGCTGACCGTGCTCGCCAGGGCGAGCGAGAACACGCAGGACGCCGTAGCCGACCGGATCGACGACCTGGCGGCGCGGCTGCGCATCCCGGCCGCCACGTCGCCGTCCGGCATCGAGGAGGCGGCGTCGGCGGTGCTGGCGCGCACCGCCGACGAATCGGCGCTGCTGGCCAGGCTGCTCGGGGTCGAGCTCGCCGACCTCGGCGACGCGGTGCTGCCCGCGGACGCCGGGGCGCACCGGACCACGCTGCAGCGCAGGCAGTTCGACGCGCTCGCGCTGCTGGACGCGCTCGACCAGCTGCGGCACGAGCGGAGCGCGTCCGATCGGGCGTGGCGCGCGGCGCTGACCAGGGCGACGGACGAGGTGGTCGCAGGCTATCTCGGCGCCGACGGCCGCAGGGTGAACGAGCAGGTGGCGATCGAACCCGGGGAACCGCCCGCGGTGGTCGTCGTGGGCCGGGCCGATCCGGCGGAGGCGATCGCCGCGGTGCGCTCCGACCCCGAGGTCGCCGCGGTGCTCGCCCACCCGGACGTGGCGATCCAGCGGCTCGTGGTCGACCTGCATCGGGACGGCAGCGTGACGGTGCAGCGGCTCGGCGCGGACGAGCAGCCTGCCGCGCCGCACTTCCCGGCGGCGTCCGAGCGCACCCCGGCGGCGGTGCCGCAGCCCGACCGGGTCGCGACCTACACCGCCGAGCAGGTCTCGGCGGTGCGGAACCTGCTGACCCGCACCGATATCGGCCGGTGGGCGGACGGGGTGCTGACGGCGGCGGGGGTCGGCGTGCGGTACGAGTCGGGCGCGGAGCCGCGCTACCTGCCGGACCGGCGGGTGCTCGTCCTCGACCCCGGCCTCGGCCGGGTGGACCAGGCGCTGGCGCTGGCGCACACCGCGATCCACGCCGACGCCTCGCGGTTCCGCGAGTCGGCGAGCACGACCGCCGAGCGGCTGCACCGCTCGCGCGCCGGATTCGCCGACGCCATGCTGCACGAGGAGGGGCGGGCGCACGCCATCGAGATCGAGCTGCGCAAGCAGCTGCGCGAGATCGGGATCGAGGTGCCCGCGGATCGGCTGGAGCGGATCTACGACACCGGGTTCCGCGCCACGCACGCGGCGGCCTTCCTGGCCGATCCGGCCGCCGTCGACACGCTGTGGTCCGCGGGCATGCTCGGCGGCGCCGACGCGCTCGCGCGGGAACTGGGCCGGACCGGCCCCGCGGTCGACGGCCCCGGCTACCGCGCGCTCTACGAACAGGCATGGCAGCGCGCGAACGGGCGCCGCGCCGAGCCGGTCCCGGCCGCCACCGGGCTCGACTACGACGGCGCGGTGCCGCTCACCGAGCTCCCGCCGCCCGGCGACGACGCGGCGCGCGTGCGGGAGCAGGTAGGGCAGGAGCTGGAGCGGCTCGCCCGGCTGATGGAGCGGGAGCGGGCCGCCGCGGCGCAGCGGCACCGTGCGGCGGTGGCGCAGGTCGAGGAGCTGGCGCGGCGGCACACCGCCGCGCCCGCCCTCGATCCGGCCAGGGCCGACGCCGTCGCGCAGCTCGACGCCGAACTGCGGCGCGCCGTGGCGCAGCTGGACGCGGCCTACCAGCGGCACACGGACACGGTCGCGGCGGTGCACGCCAGGCTGCAGGCACAGCTGGGGCCGATGCTGCGGGCGAGCGCCGACGCGCCGGAACGGCTGGCGGCCCGGCTGCGCCACGAGACCGCGCAGGCGCGGCGCGCCTTCGTCGCGAGCTGGGACCGGCTCACCATGGACCGGCTCGGCGCCGAGGGCGATCTGGACCTGCTGCTCGGGCGGCGCGGCAGGGACACGGCGCCGGACACGCCCGCGCCCGCCGTCGACCTCGACATGCTGACGCCGGGGCAGGAAGCCGACGGCAGGAGCATGCGCGCGGTGCTGGCCGCGGTCACCGCGATCGGCGACCGCTTCGGCACGCCCGACGGCACACCGGAGAGCGGCCCCGCGGACCGGGGCGACTGCGTCCGGCTCGCCCTCCGCGACATCAGGGCGGAGACCGGCAGCGGGCACATCCGGGTGCCGTGGCCGACCGGGCCGGAGGGGCTCTCCGGCGCGGAGCTGGAGGTCGCGGCGGGGGCTCCGCTGCGCGGGGTGCCGCCGCCCGAACCCGGCGCGCCCCCGCACGGGCCGCTCGCGGCGGAGCTGCTCGGCCACGGCGCGGGCACGCGGGCGCTCGTCGTGGACAGCTACCGCGGGCCGACGGACCGGTTCGGGGTCGGCTCGCACGCGTACCAGCTCACCGTGCGGGAACGGCCGGGCGGCGAGCTCTACCTGGAGATCTCCGATCCGGCGCGCGGCGTGCGCGGCGAGTTCGACCCGGCCCCCCGGCCGGATCTGGCCGCGGTCTCCGCGGTGCTCTACGACCGGGACGGGGTGCCGCTGCAGCCGCAGGCCGCCGGCTGGAGCACCCCGGCGGAGGCGGTGGTCGCCGGGCGCGTCGGCACCGCGCTCGATGACGGCCCCGAGCAGGTTCGCGCACTGCTGGCGGCCACCGAGAGCGGGCGGAGAGCGCTGGAGCTGTTGCACCGGAACCGCATCCCGGTGCAGCTCGGGCCGCGCGAGCCGGGCTCGAACACCGTGGGGAGGTACTCGCACCAGCGCTCCGAGGCATGGGCCGAGAACGGCAACCGGTACCGCACCGCGGCCGCGGTCGTGCACGAAGCCGCGCACGCGCGCATCGCCGTCACCGGCCGCAGCCCGCACGACCCGGTGGAGCTGCTCCGGCTCCCGCTCGACGAGTACGTGGCGCGGGCCGCGCGGGAGGAGGCGGCCGCCTTCGCCGAGGAGTTCCGCTTCCTCGCCGAGCTCCGCGCCGATGGCCACGACCTGCCGCCGATCGCCCCCGCGCTGGCCGAGGTCTACCGGGACGCCTTCACCCAGCGCCTCGCCGAGCTGCGGGCCGACGCGGAGGTGATGGCGCACCGGCGCCCGGCGGATCGGGTGCCGCTCGGCACCGAGGAGGTACTGCGGGCGCACGCGCACGAGGCCGCGATCGACGCCCTCGTCCCGCACGTACTGGCGCACCCCGCGCCGGGCGCCGACTACGCGAGCAGGTTCCGCGCCGCGTGGGAGGCGGAGGCTCCGCGGCGGCCGAGCGGCCTGTTCGCCTGGCAGGCCCCGCTCGGTGCGGCGGCGCCGGTGGTGCACGCGCACGCGACCGAGGCGCGGTCGTGGGAACGGGTGGCGGAGCGCGCCGACGCGCAGGTCGAGCGGGTGCGCACGGCGCTCGGAATCGCCCCCGGCGGGTACGACGCTGATCTGGCGGGGCTGCTCGACCGGCGCACCGCGCTGGAGCGGGAGGTCTTCGCGACGACGTACGGCCTCGCCGAGGCCGATATCGCCACGACGGACCTCCGGGGTGCGGCATCCCGGGAGCGCGCCGCGCTGCTGCGCCGGGAGTTCGACGCGCACACGCTGCTGGACACGCTGGAGCGGGCGGAGCACGCGCGGGCAGCGGCGGGCGCGGCCCGCGGCCTCGCCTTCGACGCCGCGGCGCGGGAGGTGCTCGGCAGGCTCGGCGCCGAGCTGTCCGACCGGGCCCGCGCGGTGACCGACCGGGTGGTCCTGGTGCCGGGCGCGCCGCCGCGGCTCTTCGTCGCGGGCCGGGCCGCGCCGCACTTCGCGCTCGCGCTGGCCGACGCCGCCGCCGCGGACCCCGAGGTGGCGGCCGCGCTGCGCGATCCGGCCACCGATGTCCAGTACCGCGCCATCGACGTGACCGACTCCGGGGACGCCTTCGTCTACCCGGCCGACGGCCCGGCCGACCGCGGCGAGCCGGAGTGGCAGTGGGCCGACCGGCGGGAGCCCACAGCACCCACCGATCGCGCGGGCGCCTACACCGCCGAGCGGGTCGCGGCCGTGCGCGCGCTGCTCGACCGCACCCCGATCGGCCGCTGGGCGGGCGAGATCCTGGACCGGGCCGGGGTGACGGTCGGCTACGAGACCCGCGGCGAGACCAGGTACCAGCCGGATCGCCGCGTGCTCGTGCTCGACCCGGGGCTGCCCGCCGCCAGGCAGGCGCTCGCGCTCGCGCACGCGGCGGCGCACGCCGACGCCGCCGTCCGCCCGGAGGCGGTGAGCCCGACCGCGCGGCTCATGACGCTCCCGCGCACCGACTACGTCACGGCGATGCTGCGCGACGAGGCCTACGCGCACGCCGTCGAGATGGAGGCGCGGGCGCAGCTGCGCGCACTCGGCCACGACATCCCGGTGGACCACCTCGAGCGGGTCTACACCGAGGCCGCGGGGGACCGGGGCCGCGCGCTGCGCGCCGATCCGGCCGCCGCGGGACCGGAATGGCGGCGGGCCTTCGACGCGGGCGCCGACGAGCTGGCCCGCGAGTTCCGGCTGCCGCTGGACGAGGACGAGCCCCGCCACCGGTACTCCCGCGCCTGGGACCGGGCGCACGGCCGCGACGTCGACGAGCCGGGCGCGCTGCGCACCGACCCGCCCGCCGCCGAGCCGCCGCGGATCGGCGCGCTGCGCGACGACGCCTGGGACCAGGTGCACGACCTGCTGCGCCGCACGCCGATCGGCCGGGAGACGGTCGCGATCCTGCGCCGCGCCGCCGTCGCGGACGAGTACCCGGAGGTCGCGGAGGTCGTCGGGCACACCATCGGGCTCTTCATCCCGGACCGGCTGCGGGTGCTCGTCGCGACGCTCGGCTACGGCGTGCCCGAGGTCGCCCGCACGCTGGTCCACGAGGCCGTGCACGTGGAGTGGGCGGCGCAGGGGCGCTCCGACGGCGGCGCCGCCGATCTCGTCGCGCTCGGCCGCGACGGTTTCCGCGATGCCAGGATGCGGGAGGAGGCGGCCGCCTTCGCCCGCGAGTTCGAGTTCGACGCGCAGCTCAGGGCGGCCGGGATCGAACCGGGACCGCCGGATCCGCTCGCGGCCGAGTATCGGCGGGCGTACGACGAGGCCGCCCGCGCGGCGACCGGGACCCCCGACGAGGTGCGGGCCGCCGCGCAGGCCGCGGGCACCGACGCGGTGCGCCTGGCCTTCGACGACCCGGACTCCGAGACCGGCGCGGTCTACCGCGACACCTTCGACGACGCCTACGACCTGCTTGTCGCCAGGTACGCCGAGGCGACCCGGGTGCCGCTGCACCCGGAGCAGGCCGCGCTGCTGCAGGCGCTGAACCGGGACCGGATCGTCGCCATGCGCGAGATCGCCGTCGTCTACGAGGAGTACGTGGCGGCGCACGAGCGGGCCGGGCTGCCCGCACCGCGCCGGGCGGCCGCGCAGCTGCCCGCGCTGGTGGCCGAGCTCACGCGGGAGCGCCGCGAGCTGGCCCGGCTGCTCGGCGTCGACCCGGACGACCTCGGGGTGCTCCGCCCCGCCGATCCCGCGCTGCGGGGCAGGCAGGAGGCGCTGCTCCGGCTCGAACACGGGGTGCTGCAGATCGCGGACGCGGCGGATCGCACCGTGGTCAGGCAGGACGAGGTGACCAGGACCGCGGCGGCGTACACCGACGCCGCCGCCCGCGCGGCGCTCGCCCACCTGCTCGGCGGCGGACCGGAGGCGCGGTTGGTGACCGACCGGGTGGGGGTGCGGGCGGGCGAGGTGCTCGTGGTGGCGCAGGAGCAGGACGCGCCCGCGGCGCTGGCGGCCGCGTTCGCCGCCGACCCGGCGCTGGTCGACGCGGTACTGCGGCCGGAGACCGAGCTGCGGCTGCTCGACGTCGAGCTCAGGGCCGGGCTCGACTTCCTCGAGGTGCTCGCCGACCGCAGGCTGCCCGCCGAGGTCGCGGAGCTGGTGTCGGCCGCGCTGGCCGGTCCGGAGCAGCCGCCCGCGCCGGACCCGGCCGCGGAGAACGCCGACCGGGCGGACACCCTCGCGGCCCGCCGCACCGCGCGGGTCCTCGACCTGATGCACCGGACCGAGTCCGGGCGCTGGGCATCGGAGCTGCTGCGGCGCAACGGCATCGAGATCGGCTACGAGCCGGGCGCCGCCCCCGCGCTCGCCCCGCTGCGGCAGGCGCTCGTCCTCGACCCCGGTGCCGCCGACCCGGAGCTCGCGAGCGCGCTGGTGCACGCCGCGGCGCACCTGGACGCCGCCGCCACCGCGCCGGACCGCGCCGCCGCCTGGAACCGGGTGAGCCGGGCCGACTACCTGTCCGGGATGGTGGCCGAGGAGGCGGTGGCGCACCGCAGGGAGCTCGAATTCCGCCGCGAACTGCGCGAACTCGGGCACCGGCTGCCCACCGACGCGCTCGAGCGGGCCTACCGCGGCAGGCCGGGGACCGCCGCGGCCGACGGCACCGAGCGGATCAGGGCCACGCTGGCCGCCACCGGCAGGTACGACGCCTGGTACGGGCAGCAGTGGGACCGGGGGACCGGCGCGGCCGACCCGTCCGCGGCGCCCGACGGCTCGGCCCCGCGCCCCGCCGACCCCGGCGACCGGCAGCGGATCGCCGCCCCGGACGGCACCGCCGCCCGGCCCGCGCCGCGCGGTACCGGCGCGCCGCGGGACGAAGCCGCACTCCGCGATGGTGCCGTGCCGCGCGACGGCGCAGGCCGGGATGGGGCCGCGGTCGACGTGCCTGCGCGGCCCGAGGCGCCCGCGGCGAGCGACGCGGCGCAGCCGGTCCGGCGCGACACCGGGCGCGGCCGGTGCGCCGAGCTCGCGCTGTCGCTGATCCGGGCGCTGACCGGCAGCACCGTCATCCGCGACTTCGAGCGAGCCATCGGCCCGGAGGGGGTGACGCAGGCCGAGCTGACCGCGGCCGCAGGCGCCGCTCCGACCCGCTTCACCGGCCACGACAGCATCGCGACGCGGCTGCTCGAGCTCGGCCCCGGCGCGGCCGCGCTGGTGATCGACCAGTACACCGGCGTCGACGGGTACGGCGTCGGCGCGCACGCCTACGTGCTGCACAACGCCGACGGCACGCTGCTGGTCCGCGACCCCGGCGCGAACCGCGACCGCCCGTTCCCGCCGGGCACCGCCGGGGTCAGCGCGATCAGCGCCGTCGTCTACGACGCAGCGGGCAGCCCCGCCGCGCCGCTCGCCGACGCCGACGCGCCCGCGGGCGAGATCCCGGTCCGGGTCGGCACCGTCGCCGACGACCATGGCGACCAGGTGCGCCAGCTGCTGGCGGGCACCCCGACCGGCCGGGCGATCCTGGCCGCGCTCGACGCGGGCCCCGCCCGCATCGGGTTCGACGAAAGCCACCCGGCGGACGGCGGCCTCGGCGAGTTCCGGCGCGCCGAGCTGGCCGCGGTCGCCTACACCAGGGACGCCGACCACATCCGGCAGGCCATGGCCCTCGCCCACCAGTCGGTGCACGCGGAGCGGTTCGTCTCCGGCGAGACCGCCTACACCGACGCGGCCGTCCGCACCATGCGCCGCGCGGATTTCGTCCGCGCCATGCTCGAGGAGGAGGCGCTGGCCCACGCTCGGCGCTTCGACCTCGCCGAGGAGCTGCGCGCCCGCGGCCACGAGGTCGCCGCGCCCCGGATGGAGCAGCACTACCGCGACGTCCGCGACGGTGTGCTCGAGTCGCTGGCCAGGCACAACCCGGAGGTGCCCGCGGCGGAGCGGGCCCGGATCGCGACCCTGGTCGCCGCCGACGCGCTGCTGCCCCTGCTCGCCGACGGCCCCGACGAAGGCAGGCCCGACTACCGCGCGCACTACGGGGAGGTCTGGGACCGGATCCGGCACACCCCGCCCGCTGGCCCGGACATCGCGCTGCACCTGCCCGAGCCCGCGGCGGCCGAGCGCATCCGGCGCGCCACCCTGCACCGGGACGACGCGGGCGTGCGGGCCGAGGAGGTCGCGCGGGAGTTCGAGCGGCGCGCGCGGCAGGCGGGCATCGACCCGAACGCCCCCGCGGACACGATCGCGGCCGCGCTCGCCGCCGAGCAGCGCCGCGCCGTCGCCGCCGCGGCCGATCCCGCCGCCGACCGGGCCGCCGCCCTGACCAGGGCGCACGACCTGCGCAGGCTGGCCGACCTGCTGACCGCGCGGGAGCGGCTCGACGCGGAGTTCGATCGCCGGGCAGCCGCCGCGGACGCCGTCGCCGCCGCCGACGTGCTGCGCGCCGCCGTGGCCGGGCATCCGGGCGCCAGGCTGCTCGGCCCCGCCGCGGTGCTGCTCCCCGGCCGCCCCGACCGGCTGCTGATCGTCGGCGACCCCGCGGCCGCGCTGCGCGCCGTGCCCGAGGCGGAGCTGGTGCGCCCCGATGTGATCCGCGAATACGCCGACGTGCGGGTCGACCACCGCGGCACCGTCCGGGTCCGCTACACCGCGGAGCCGCCCGCGCTGTCCGCGCCGCCCCCGGAGCCGGATCCGACTCCCGGGCCCGAGGACTCGGCGGACACCGCGGCCGCGGACCAGCTCCGCGCGGTCCGGCGCACGCTGGCCGAGACCGAGGTCGGGCGCTGGGCCGACGAAACGCTCGACCGGCTCGGGGTCGAGATCCGGTTCGCCGACGACGGCGTCGAGCGGTACGCGCCCGCCCGCAACCGCCTGCTGCTCGACCCGGGCGCCACCGCCGCGGCGCAGCTGCTCGCCCTGGTCCGCGGCGCCATCTACGCCGAGCTCGCGCACCGCCCCGGCCCGGACGCCGCGCACGAACGCATGACGCTGACCAGGGACCAGTACATCGGCCGGATGCTGGACGGCGAGGCGCGCGCCCACGCCATGGCGGTCCAGGCCGCGATCCAGCTGCGCGCCGCCGGGCACGACGTGCCGGTCGGGCCACTGGAGCAGCGCTACACCGACGCCTTCGTCGCGGCACGCCGGGCGGACGCGGGCGACCTCGCGCTTCCCGGCGCCGAACTCGACCGCCGCGCCAATGCCGCAGGCCTGGACGCGCTCCGCCCCGAGCTGCGCACGCACCGCCCGGAGCCGGACGGCCCGGAGCTGGCGACGACCTACGGCCGGATCTGGGACGCCGCGCACGGCATCCGCTCCTTCGCCGACGTGGTCGCGGCGGCCGCCGAGTCCGGGGTGCGGCAGCGCGAGCTGCTCGCCTCCGGCGCCGACGGGCCGCTGCGGCAGGAGCGGATCACCTACGCGGACGGCACCGTACTGGTCGAGGAGACGGTGCGGACGGTCGCCGAGGCCGACGCGCACGAACTCGCCGCGCTGCTCGCCGCGGCGGTCGGCGCCGACGCCCCGCGGGTGCTGCGGGTCGCCCCGACCGTGGTGCGGCTGGAGCAGCTGCCCGGCGCGCCCGCCGCCGAGCGGTTCCCCGGCTACACCGACCCGCACCGGTTCGGCTTCCTCGGCACGCCGAGCGCCCGCGCCATCGGCCTCTTCGACGCGCTCGCCGCCGTACCCGGCCGCGGCGCCGACGGCTGGCAGGTCGCCGAGCACGGGCGCGCCGTCGCGGCCATCGGCAACCGGAACGCCTTCGCCGGGCTGCGCGGCGACGCGCTCAGCCCGTTCGCCGCCGCGCACTTCCTGCGCCCGACCGACGACGGCGGCGCGGAATTCCGGCCGCACCGGCTCACCCGCGGCGAGGTGGGGCACCTGGAGTTCCGGATCGAGGCGCTGCGGGCGGAGTTCGAGCGGCTGGGCAGGGCCGACTGGCACGACGGGGTGCGGGAGCGGCTCGCCGCGCTCGCGGCGAACGTCGCGCCGGACCCGGTGCCGGAGCCGCCGATCCCCGCGGGCTTCGACGGCACCGGGAACGTCTACGCCAACCGGTACGGCGGCACGAAGGCATTCGGGCTCTTCGCGCGGCTGGAGGACGGGGTGCTGACCCTGACCCTCCGCGTCGGGCCGGGCACCCCGGACGGCCGAACCATGTTCGCCGAGGCGATCGCCGCCTTCGGCGACCGGGTGCGGGTGGTGGAGAGCCAGTGGTTCGCGGGCGGGCCGCTCACCGACAACCTCGACACCTTCAACGCCGCCATCGGCGACCTCTTGCGCACCAACGAGGAGGCGGCCGCCGCGACCTTCACCGGTCGGCTGGCCGCGGAGTTCGGCTTCACCGAGGTCGAGATCCCGCCGGACGGGTTGGAGGGAGCGCCGGGTGAATACACCGGCGCGGTGGTGCACTTCCGCCGTCCGGAGGAGCCTGGCACCGGGATGCTCGAGCAGCGCGCGGCCGACTCCGATTCCGGGCAGGCACCCACCGGGCCGCCGCGGGATTCCGTGGCCGCCGCCCGGCTCGCCGCCGAGCTCGCCGCGGGGCAGCACGAACAGGGGGCGGCGCGCGCGGCGGGCGACCCGGAGCGGCTCGCCGCGGCCGACGCTCAGGTCGCCGCCGCCGAGGCGGCGCTGATCAGGCAGGTGGAACGTGACCTGCTGCTGAGCGCGGGCGCGACCCCGGTCAGCGGCCGGGTCGGTGTCGGCGGCGGTGAGCCGCCCGCGGTGCTCGTCGTCGGCCGGGACGGTGCACCGGCCACCGCGGCGCTCGCCGAAGCGGTGCTCGCGCACCCGCCGCTGGCCGCCGTGCTCGACGGCGCCGAGGTCTCGGAGCTGCGCCGCGACCCGTCCGGGCGGGTCGATGTCCTGCCCGTCGACCCGGCCGAGGTGCGGGCCGCGCTCGATGCCGCCCAGCGCGACACCCGCGTCGAACCGGACCAGGGGCCCCCGCTCCGGCCGGAGCCGACCGAGCCCTCCGAGTGGTACCGGCGGATGCGCCTCGAGCAGGCCGAGTGGACGGCGAGGACCGACGCCGAGCACGCTGACTGGATGCACGGCACGGCCGACCGGCAGGCCGCCGCGGGCGACCCGGCGCACCGCTGGACCAGGCTATACGCCGATATCGCCGATTGGCGCGCCGACCACGCCGCCGAGCGCCTCGCCCGCCTGCACGAAGCCGCGGGAGACCCCGCCGCCGCCCGCGCGGTCCGCACGCAGCGCGCCGAGCGCAATGCCGCCCGCCCCCCGCTCGAGGGGGTCGCGTACCCGGTCGAGCCGGTGACGCACCCGGTCGAGCAGGTTTCCGGGCCCGCGGACGCGGCAACCCGGCCCGCGGATCAGGGGACGCAGTCGGTGGACCAAGCGGCGACGATGTCCCCGGACCGAGGGACCCAACCCTCGGATCGAGCGACGCAACCCGTCGACGAGGCGACCCCACCCGCGGAACCCTCGACCGAACCCACCCTTCCCGCCCCGGAATCCCTCCGCCTGATCCACGACTTCCTCACCGACCTCACCGACGCGGACCGCGCCATGACCCCGCCCGCACACCCCGAGGCGGTGACCGCGCACATCGAGCGCCTGCTGCACGCCCTCGCGCACCCCGACCTGCGCGCCCACCCGGACCCACTGGCCGCCCTCGCCGAACTGGCCGAGATCGCCGCGCTCCGCGGCGTCCTCGGCGCGGGCGCGGAGCCGATCCGCGGCCTGCGCCGCACCGACTTCGACCCGATCGACCTGGACACCGTCTACGGCGCCGAGCCCTACTGGCGCACCGAGGCCGACCCGGCCCGGCTCGCCGAGATCGAGGCCGACCTGCGGCGCATCGGGCTGAACGGCGACGGTGCCGAACCCCCGCGCGCCCTCACCCCGCCGACCCGCCCCGCCGCCGAGCCACCGGCACCCGAGACCGGCCACCGCCTCACCTCCAGCGCCGACGCCATCGACCGCCTCCTCGACCACTTCGGCCGAACCCGCGCCGACCTCACCCCGGACCGCCTGCCGCAGACCGTCGCCGAACTCCGCTACCGCACCCTGCTCCGCGCCGCGGCCGTCGAGGCGCTGGCCGCCGCCGTCACCAGGCACGCGGACGCACCGGCGGACCGCGCCGCCTACACCGCGGCCGACCGCGACCGCTGGGCGGGCAGGCTCGGCATCGACCCGGCCGCCATCGCCCGCGACCCCGCGGGCGTCATCGCCGACCAGCGCGCCGCCGCCCGCCGCGCCGCCGAGGCCGTCACCGACCTCGCGGATCTCGCCATGGTCGCCAGGGTCGTGGACGGCACGCCCGGCGCCCCGCTCCGCTTCACCGCCGAGATCGACGGTGAACGGGTCCCGGTCCTGCTGTACCAGGAGGACGGCCGCTGGCGCGTCGCCACCCGCGACCGCATCGACCCGCCCGCACCCGCGCCACAGCGGGCCATCCCGCCGGGCCCCGGCGAGCGCAAACCGCTGCTCCGCCGCCTGTGGGACGGGTTGCGCGGCCGCGGTTTCGAGGCGCACACGCCGAAGTACCCGTCCGGCTCCGGGCTGGACGCGCAGGGCCAGCAGGAGATCGTGCACCTCGCGGGCATGGTGCTCGAGGTGCAGGTGCTGACCACCTTCGGCGGCAACCCGGCCAGGGTCGCCAAAGAGGCTGTGACCATGTGGAAGATGCGGGAGCTCATCCCGTTCCTGCGGCGCTTCACCAGCCGCGTGCCCGACCGCGCCGCCGACTACGACCCGCCGCGCACCAGGGACGGCAGCGAGTACCGGTACTGGCTCGACGAAGCCGACCCGGAGCTGGTGCGCCGCGAGTTCGGCATCGACCTCGACGACCTGCGCCGACTGGTCGACGCGGAGGAGCGGGCACCGGAGACCCCGCCGCTCGCCGCCGCGGGGCCGCCGCCACCGGAGGGGGAGCGGCTTCCGCGATCCTCCGCCGAGGCCGCGGCGATGGTGCGGGAGCGGGAGGCCGCCGAGCAGCGCCGCGCCGAGCACGCCGAGCGGCTGGCCGAGCTCGCCGCCGAACTCGGCGCCGACGCCCCCGGCCCGACGATCGAGGAGCTGCTGCACGCGGTGCGGGAACTGGAGTACCAGCAGGCGCGCCGCATCGGCGCGCTCTCCGGCCTCGCCGAGTCGGCCGGGCGGTACAACGCCGAGCACGCCGCCATCCCGTACAGCGACACCGTCGACTTCTTCGACACCGACCCGATGACCAGGTTCCTGCAGGAGGTCATCCGGGCGGGCGGCGGCGAGGTGCGGCTGCTGAACTGGCAGGGGGTGAACAACGGCAGCGAGCCCGGCCGGGTGTGGGGCGACCTCTACGACCCCGATCAGCAGACGCAGGACGACGGGCTCGCCGGCTACTTCGAGCACGCGCTGCGCCGCGATCAGATCAAGGACGAACGCGCCGTCTGGGCCCAGCTGCTCGGGGTCGAGCTGAACGACCTCGCCGCGGACCGGCTGCCCGCCACCCTCGACGAGCAGCGGGAGCGGATCCGGGAACTCGGCGACCGGCTCGCGGACTTCCGCGAGCAGGCGCGGCTCTTCGCCCGCGCCGACGCCGAGGCGAGCGAACTCGACGCCACCCTGGCCGATCTCGCCGCGGGCGAATGGATTCGGCTGCACGACGGCGTTCCACTGGACGCGGGCATCGCGCTGCTGCCGGACGCGGACGGTGGCCCCGGCAGGCTCGCGGTGCTCGACGGCGGGCTCCAGCACGACCGCGTCCTCGCCGACGCGCTGCGCCGCCACCCCGCGCTCGCCGCGGCGCTGGAAGCCGGGACGGTCACCGTCGACTACCGGATCGCGGTGGTGGGCCAGGACGGGGTCATCCGCGTCGCCGCCGCGGGCACCCCCGAGGTGCGGCAGCTGCGCGCGGTGGTCGACGGCACCGCGGCCGAGGTCACCGTGGTGCGCGACGACCCCGCGCAGCCCTGGCGCGTGGTGCCGGACCCGCCGCAGGCGGCGACCCCCGACGACGAGCCGACCCGCCGCCGGGACGCGGTGCTCGACGCCGTGCCGCCGGAGCGGCTCCGGCCCACCGTAATCGAGTTCGCGCACCGCCTCGGCGTCCCGCCCGCGCTCCTCGCCGACGAGGTGCGGCTCGGCGCCGAGATCGCCCGGCTGCGCTACGAGAACGCGCTGCGCGGCGGCCAGATCGAGGCCATCATCGACCACGCCCGCAGCACCTGGGACATCGACGACTACCACGCCCTGACCCAGGCGCGGGAAGCGCTGGCGCACCGGCTCGGCCTCGACCCGGCTCGGCACACGCCCGAGCAGGTCGCCGCCGTCCTCGCCGACCCGAGACAGCGGAACGCGCTGCGGTTGCAGCAGGTACAGGATCTGGTCGCCTACACCAAGCTGCTGCGCGGCCAGGACGCCGCCGCGGTGGACGCCGCCCGTGCGCGGCTGACGGCTCGGCTCGGGCTGGTCCCCGCCGACCTGGCCCCGCGCAGGCACAGCGCCGACCTCTCCCGCTACCTGCCCGACTGGCGCGGCCTCGACGCGGCGGCGCTGCGCGACGCCATCGCCTCCCGGATGCACGCCCCGCAGGCGCGGACGGCGCTGCTGGACGCGCTGACCGACTACATGGCCACCCTGGCCGCGCTCGACCCGTACAACCCGAACGCGCACGCCGACCCCGCCGACCCGCGCGTCATCGACGTCGAGTTCCCGGTGCACCCGCGCGCGATGCAGCACCTGAGCGGGCTCACCGGCGACATCGACGCCTTCACCGAGCTGTTCCTGCGGCGCGGCCTGCCCGTCATCGACCACGCCGCGATTCCGCGCGGCGACCTGCTCGCCAACCGGGACTGGGCGCGGATCAGCGGCGTCGACCTCACCGGCGCGGACGCGGCGCGGTGGGCGGCCGTCTACGAGCTCTACCGCGACGGCAAACTCGAGCAGCACGAGCGGCTGACCCCGGCGCAGCTGGCCGAGGTACAGAGCAAGCTGCGCGACGAGGTGCTGCGCCGGGCCGCGGAGATCGATGCCCTCGAAGCCTTCGCCGCGCGGGCCGCGGGCACCCCGCTGCTCGGCGCGGGCAGCCCCGGTGAGTCCGAGCCCGTGCGCGCGGCGACCGACACCCCGCCGCCCGCCCCCGCGACCGGCGGTGGCGGGGGCACCCCGCCGATCGAGCGCCCCCCCGCCCCGCCATCCGCGGGCGACCCGGACGACGACGGTGCCGGTGACCGGGACGGGTCCGCCGACAGTTCGGAGGGGCAGCTCACTCCGGCGGCGCCGACCGGCCCGGAGGCGCTGCGGGCCGCCGGAGCCCGCCCGCTCACCGACGACATCGGCGTGCTCGACGGCCCGCCGCCGGTCATCCTCGTCGTCGGTGGCCAGGACGGCGGCGCGGGCCGCGCCCTCGCCGCCGCACTCGACCCGGCCCCCACCGGCGACCCGCAGCGCGACGCCGACGCCGCCGCCATCGCCCGCGAACTCGAGCGCCTGCTGCGGACACCGGGCGCCACTGTCGCCGAACTCCGCGTCGGCACCGACCCCGACGGCACCCCGGTCGCCACCCCGCTCACCCCGGAGCAGGCAGCGCGGGCGCCGATCGCCGAGGTCGAGCGGCTGACGGCGGAGCGCGCCGCCGCGGCCGCCGAGCTGGAGCGGGCCCGCGCCGAACGCACCGAGGCCATGCGCGGCCTCCCGGTCGACGACGCGCTCATCGGCGCCGCCGACGACCCGGCCCGCCCGCTGGGGCGCACGCTCGAGGAGCTGCGCGCCCGCACCCTGCGCCTGGACCAGCAGGGCCCGTGGCACGACCGGGTGGACCGGCTGGAGGCCGCGGTCGCCCGCGCCGACGCCGCCGCGGCCGAACTCGCCGGGGTCGAGGCCGAACTCGATGCCGCGCTGCACCGGGCCGAGGCCGTCGAACGCGCCGAGCGCGCGGCCGCGGACCGCCTGACCGCCGCCGCCGAGCGGATCGCCGCCCGCAGGGACGCCGCCGCCGCGGAGCTGGAGCGGGCCCGCGCCGAGCGGGCCGAGGCCATGCGCGGCCTCCCGGTCGACGACGCGCTGATCGGCAGCGCCGACGATCCCGCCCGCCCCCTCGCCCGCACCCTGGACGACCTGCGCACCCGCACCCTGCGGCTGGACCAGCAGGGCCCGTGGCACGAGCGGGTGGACCGGCTGGAGGCCGCGGTCGCCCGCGCCGACCGCGCCGAGGTCGAGCTGGCCCGCGCAGAGTCCGAGCTCGCCGCCGCCAGGCAGCGCGCCGACGCCGCCCACCGCCGCGCCGACGCCGCCCGCCCGGAGCCACCGCCCCGCCCCGAACCCGCGACCCGCCCCGTCCGCAACACGCCCGCCCCGCCCCCGGTTGCGCCCGACCCGCAGTCGGATTCGTCCGACCGGCAGTCGGCTACCGGGGCCGACCGTGCCCCGGATTTCGCGGAGCCTCCGGTCTCGGAGCCGACCCGCCCGCAGCCGGATGTCAGGCCCGGCGGCACCACGGAGCCCATCGCGCCCCCGGCGAGCGGGCAATCCGGGACCGAGCCCGCGACCCGCCCGGTGCCGAACCGCCCCGCCCCGCAGGATCTCCCGGATACCGTCGACCCGGACGGCCAGGCACCCCCGCACCGGGGTGCCGACGCCGAGGCCGTCCGCGCGCACACCGAGGCCGTGGCCCGCCGTGACGCCATCGCCCGGCGCATCGCCGAACTCGCCGCCGAACTCCCGATCCGCGACCCGGCCACCGCGCTCGCCCCGGACAAGATCCTCGCCACCCTGCGCGAACTCGCCGGTTGGCGGCTCACCGACGAGCAGGCGCCCGCCATGGCCGAGCTGGCCGAGCTGGCCCCGCAGCTGGTCGAGGCGGACGCCGAGGTCGCCCGCCTGGCGGAGCGGATCGGCCTGATCGAGGAGTACGACCGCCTGCTCCGACAGCGCCAGGACCTGGCGCGCGAGCGCGAGTTCGTCGCCGCCAAGGCGGAGAACCGGGCCCGCGACCTCGGCGTGGACGACGCGGGGTCGTGGGTCCGCCGCGACTCCGATGTCAGGGACGACGTCGTCCGCGCGCTCTACGCCGCGGCGGCGACCGACCGCGTCGACGTCGGCGGTGTCGACGAGACCAGCCGCGGCGAACAGCGCGCGGCCGACCCCGCGGTCACCCGCGCCCGCCTGGAGCGCCTGCGCAAACTCATCGAGGCCACCGGCCGCTACGACGAACTGAACGAGCAGGTCAGGCAGCTGGACGAGCGGCTGGCCGAGCTGGAGCGCGCAGGCGTCCAGCGGCACCGCCCCGGCAGCGAGGACATCGCCGCCGCCATCGACCGCCTCGCCAGACAGCGCGGCGCGGAACTGCAGGCGGTGAAGCCACGCCGCGCCATGCGCGACGACCTCGCCGAACGGCTCGGCGTGCTCGACGCCGACGGTAACCCGGACGAGCGCGCACTCGGCCCCGACCTGGACCGCACCGTCGCCGCGCTGCTCGACGCCGTCCCCGCCGAGCTGCGCGCGGGCGTGCTGCGCCCGGACCAGGTCCCCGCCCGGCTCCGGGAGATCACCGCGCTCGCCGACGCGGCCCGCGACGTCTACGAGGCGCACCAGCGGATCGGCAGGCTGCAGGACGAGATGGCCCGGCTCGCGGGCGCCTGGCGCGACATCGTCGCTGAGCTGGGCGGCCGGATGGTCACCGACCGCGTCGGCCTGGTGCCGGGGGACCGCCCACGGATCATCGTGCTCGGCCCGCGCCCCGACCCGGCGAGCCCACGCGCCGACCACGACGCCGCGCTCGACGAGGCGCTGCGCCGCTCGCAGGCCGCGGCGCAGGCCATGATGCGCCCGGAGACCACCGTCGAGTACCTGCGGGTCACCGCCGACCGGGCAGGCCGGGTCCGGGTCGAGGCCATCCCGCCGCCGCAGGTCGAACGCCTGGCGGGCAGGCTGTCGCAGGCGCGGCGGCTGGACATGGTCCGCTGGCGGGACGCGGCGGGGGAGTGGCACGACGTCGACCCGACCCGGGCGGGCTGGGTCGCGGGCCGGGACGGCGGCGACCTGCCCGCCAAGTTCTCCGCCAAGGACCTGCCGGACGGGGTCAGCGGCTGGGCGATGGGCGACCTGGTCAACGACATCACCCTGCTCACCGACGACGTGCCCGCGGGGCAGTACCCGGAGAGCCTGCTGCCGACGCACATGCCGCAGGCGTACTCGCAGTACGACACCTCGCAGCTGCCGCCGGGGTACACCGTCTTCACCCAGCACTGGGGCGACGACGCCTACAACATCACCCGCCTGCTGCTGATGGCCGCCCTCACCCCCAAGCACCCGGCGGTGCGCGCGTGGATCCAGCGGCACCCGGAGATCGGGCGCTGGGTGCTGGCCAGGCCGTGGCTGCGGCACATCGCCCCCTTCGGCACGGTGTTCCGCGACTACCCCTGGTTCGCCCCGCCCGAGGGCAACCGGCAGCCCATGCACCGGCCGTGGGACCCCGCCGAGCACACCCAGCCCGGTGAGCGGGTCGAGATCCCGGAGGCGCTGCGCCGCGCCTGGGAGCGCGACGTCGCGAACTGGCGGCGGGTGCAGGAGTGGGCGGACGCCGAGTACGAGCGGTTCCTCGCCGACGACACCGACATCGACCGCATCGCGGTCGGGTTGGAGCAGGCGCGCGCGGCCGCGCAGCGCGACCTCGCCATGCAGGTCGTCGAGGCGGTCAGGGACCGGCTGGTGCGGCCGCACTCCGGCATCGACCCGGCCGGTGACGTCGCCGCACAGCTGGCCAGGTTCGACGAACTGACCGATCGGCTCGCCGACGAACTCGCCCCGCTCTTCGGCACCGACGACCTCGACGCCATCCGCGCTACCATCGCCGACCTGCGCGAGCTGATGCTCGACCCGCGCTACCCCGACAACCTCGCCCCCGAGTGGCGCAGCGGCGAGACGCCGGAGCAGGCGATCGCCCGCATCCTCGGCGGGTACATGCGCGACGACAGCCCGCACTTCACCCGCGAGCAGCTCGAGCAGATCAAGAACCACCTCATGCGGGACGAGCACCTGGTCCGCGACTACACCGACCCCACCGGCCGCTACGTGCACCGGCCGATGGACCGCCTCGCCGACATCGCCGAGGCGTGGAACCGGCTCAAGGCGGGCGAGCCGCTCCCGCAGGACTTCGTGCTGCTGCACGACGCGCTGGCCGAGGCGGAGTTCCTGGCCGCGCGGCCCGGTGCCACCTGGCGGGACGCCAATACGCACGCCGTCGGCCTCGGCCACCACTGGGACGCCGACCGCCCGCCGCTCACCGACTGGCGCGCGGGGATCCCCTACGCCATCGACCCGCTCGCACCGCGGCGGGACTTCCTGCCGCCGGGGTCGGACGATCCGCCCGCGCTCGGGCCGGGGGACGGGCCGCGCACGCTCGGACCGGGGGATGGGCCGCGCCCGTCGGGGGCGCCGGACACGGCCGCGCCGCCCGCCGCCGCCGACCCGCCCGCCGCCGCTGCCACGCCCGATTCGCCCGCGCCCGGTGCACCGGACGGCCGCGCCGAGACCGACTCCCGCCCCGAGGCTTCCGCGCCGCCCGCGAGCACGGCCGACGCCGAGTACCTGCGGCTCGCCCGGGAGTGGATCGCCGCGGTCCGCGAACTGGTGCGGGCGGAGAACGCCCGCGCCGCCGCGCTCGCCGCGGTGCCGGTCGACGAGTCCCTGATCGGCGCCCCCGGCGACCCGGACCGCCCCCTCGCCGAGACCCTCGAAGACCTGCGCAACCGCACCCTCCCGCTCACCGAGCAGGAATCCTGGCACCGCAGGATCGACGATGTCGAAGCCGCGGTCGAACGCCACGACGCGGCCGTCGCCGACCTGGCGCGCATCGAAGCGGAGCTCCGTCGGCCCGAAGCCGAGCCGGATCCCGAGGTCGAGCGGCTGACCCGCGACCGTGACGCCGCCGCCGCCGAACTGGCGCGAGCGCAAGCCGCGCAGGCCGAGGCCATGGCCGGGCTCCCGGTGGACGAATCCGACATCGGCACTCCAGGCGACCCTGACCGTCCCTTCGCCGAGACCCTCGACAATCTGCGCGGCCGCACTCTCCGCCTGGATCAGCAGGAGCCCTGGCACAACCGGGTCAACGCCCTCGAAGACGCGGTCGAGCGGGCCGACGCCGCTGCCGCCGAACTCGACCGCATCGACGCCGAACTCGACGCCGCCCGGCGTCGGGCCGCCGAGGAAGCTCCTGGGCAAGCCGCCGGTATGCCCGGGCTTCCCGGTCCCGCAGGCCCGACCGACGGCGATACCGCACGCGGTGGTTCGGATGACGAGGGTGCGGGTGCCGGAGAGCGATCCGACCGCGATTCGAACGACGAGGACCCGGACAGTGATGATCCGGACAGCGACGATCCCGGCGACGGCCCTGACAACGGCGGCCCCAACGACGGCGGCTCCGACGACTCGGACTCGACCGGCAGTGATCCGGACGACGCCTCCGACGCCACGTCGGACCGGCAAGGCCCGATCCTCCGCTCCCGCCTCCCCAAATTCCCCCGCGTCTTCGACCCCGAACTCCCACCCCTACTGGACATCCCGGTCCGCGACCTCCCCTTCGACCCGGGCGCCACCCCCCAGCCCCCGCAGAACCCCCCGCCCCCCGCCAACCCGCCTCCACACCGCCCCGACGGCGGCGAACCGCCCCGCCCGAACCTCCCACCTGGCAGCGGCACCCCGCCCGGCAGCGGCACCCCGCCCGGCGGCGGCACCCCGCCCGGCGGCGGCACCCCGCCCGGCGGCGGCACCCCGCCCCCGAGCGGCACCCCGGGGCCGACCATCCCCCCGGTCGACCCAGGCACCCCACCCGGCGGCCCGTCCCAACCCCCCGCCCCCACCGATCCCGGCACCCCACCCGGAGGCCCCGGCACACCCCCAACCGACCCCGGTCTGCCGGGTTGGCCGCCAGGTGAGCCCGGTGGTCCTGACTTGCCGGGTTGGCCGCCGGGTGAGCCGGGTGGTCCTGATCTGCCGGGTTGGCCGCCGGGTGAGCCGGGTGGTCCTGATCTGCCCGGTTGGCCACCTGGGCAGCCGGGAGACCCTGGCTGGCCGGGCGTGCCCGGTTGGCCTCCGGGCGGGCCCGACGTGCCAGGCCGGCCGCCGGCCGGCCCCGGCGTGCCGGAATGGTCACCGACTTTGCCGGGTGGTCCCGACTCGCCGGGTCTGCCGCCGCACTCGCCGGGCGATCCCGGCGCGCCGGGTGGGCCGCCGACCACTCCAGGACCGATCACCCCACCGGAGCCGACCCAGCCCGGCGGCACCTCCGGCAACGGCTCGGGCCCTTCGGCACCCGGCTATCAGCCGGGGCAGCCCCTGAGCGCACCTCCGTACCAGGGCAACCCGATCCCGGACTGGCGCGGCAACGACACCGGCACCCAGCCGACGACCACCCCGGTACCGGGCACCGACCCGAACGCGGGCACCGGAACCCCGATGCCCCCGCCCGCATCGGGCGGCACCCCGCACCAGGGCCAGGGCGACGACACGCACAACGGCTCCCGCCGCTACGCCAACAGCTTCGATCACCGCCCCACCGAGGAACCGCGGGCGATCACGGTGCACCCGTTCTCGGGGTTCGGCGTGACGGCCCAGTTCGAGCCCGCGACCGGCCTGCTGCAGGCGATGGGCGCGGCGACGGGCCCGTCGGGCGGCGTGTACGGGGAGATCGGCGAGCAGCAGGTCGTCTTCTACCGCGGCGAGGACGGCCTGATGCTCCGGCTGCAGGAGCGCACGATCGACCTCGAATCGCCCGCGGTGTCGGTGCACTGGGGCCAACCGGAGCCACGCCAGACGGTCTTCGCCGTGTTCGAGGGGGACGCCCCGGTGTGCAGGCTGACGTACCGGTCGCTCCCCGCCGAACTGGATCTCGGCCGGATGATCGGCGACGTGTGCGCCGACCCCGCCCGCCGCGCCGGAATGTTCCCGCGGTGACGCCGCGCACCGGCCGCTTCCGCCCCCGTCGCCGGGCGGGCCGCTGTGCCAGGATTGAGGCGGTATTCCGGTCCCGGCACCGAGGGGCGCCGCGCGGCGGCGTCCGCACGAACGAGGAGAGGGCTACGACGTGACGAAGCCGGACGAATCCGACCAGGGCCGCGCCGAGCCGAACCCCGCTGCGGGCGAGCAGGTGCCGGAGCAGCGCACCGATCGCCCCGGGACCACCGCGTCGGATCCTGAAGCCACCGCATCGGATCCTGAAGCCATCGCGTCGGGTCCCGGAACGCCCGGACCCGGAACCCTCACCCCCGACGGCGACGAACCGTCCCCCGACATCACCCTCACCCTCGGCGACCCAACCCCACCTGACCCGACCGAACGCGCGGCAGCGCTCTCCCGCGACCTGGTCCGCGCACTCGCGAAGCTCGGCCCGCAGGGCTGGCGCCGAATGGACGCCGTCTTCGCCATGACCACCGCCGCCGAACTCGCCGCCGTCACCTTCTACGACGACGCGGGCCGCGGCGTGCGCACCCAGCCCTCCCCGGAGACCCTGGCGGCAACGCGCGAGCTGCGCGCGGTCTCCGCCGAGCTGCGGGATGGCCCGTGGTGGCGGCTCCTGGTCGCGCTGCGCAGCACCGGCGAGGTCGAGCTCGATCACGACTACGGCGACGAGCCGTTCCCGGAGGAGCACCTCTTCCCACCGGAGGCCTACCGCGCCGACCTTGCCGCGTACCCGCGCGCCGCGCTCCCGGTGTGGCTGGCCGCCTACCTGGGCCACGGCGGGCGGCAGCAGCGCTCGCCGCGGGACGCGGCGGCGCAGGCCCGCGCGGACCGGGCGGCGGGCATCGCGCCGGTGCGGTCGGAGCGGGATTTCCCCTCTCTTACTGAGCTGTGGGCTCGGTGGGCGGTGATGGCGGCGGCCTTCGTCGCGGCGGGTTCGCCGTGGGGGCCGCGAATGCTGCCCGCGCTCGGCGTCTTCGAGGGCTCCCGGCGCAGCGGCTCCTCGCTGTACACGCTGCCCGGCGGCCGGGCGGTGCTCTCCGGCGGGGTGTGGGATTCGCCCGAGCTCGATGCCGTCTACAACCACGGCGCGCCCGCGCCGAACTGGTACGCGGGCGCGCCGGAGTGGGTCGCGAACCCGGTGCTGAACCCGAGGGCGGTGAGCGGCATGCTGTCGTTCTGCTACTGGTGGGACGGCGGCTCCTGGTACCGCGGCGAATCGCCGGCGGCGGACCGGCTCGCCGCCGCGGTGCCCGGCATCTGGACGGCGGAGACCGTGGTGGACGTCGTGGCGGGGCTGCTCGCCGACGAACCCACCGAGCGACAGCGGGAGAGCGTGCGGAACCTGGTGTCGGCGGCCGAGATCGGGGTGGTCACCGCGGCCACGCTCACCGAGGTCTTCGGCGCGGACGGCGATTTCGACGTGGACAGTGCGCGCTACCAGCTGACGATCGCCGGGGTGCTGCTCACCGCGCCGGAGCCGCTGGCGGAGGCCGAGGCGCTGTCCCTGGTGCGCAGGCACCTGATCGGCGAGGGCGCCGACACCGCGCGCTACCCGCTGGAGCGGCTGCGCGCGGACCGGCTCGCCGTCGGCTGGATGGTCTACGTGCCGACCGCGCCCGGCGAGGTCGCCATCGGCCGCGCCATCTTCTACGTGGCCGACGACGGCGTGCTGGAGCAGTCGTCCTCCTCGGTCGCGCCGTCGATCTACATCGTTGAGTTCGAGCGCCGCTTCCACCGCAGGCAGGGCTCGGTCGACGCGTGAACCGGGGCCGCGCCGCGGCCACGCCCCGCGCACGGGGACAGCAACCACGAGGGGAAGAACTCGAGTCATGACCGGGCCGAACCAGACCCGAACCGAAGCGCCGCGCGCCGAACCCGATGTCGGCTTCAGCCTTGCCGCAGGCCCCGGAGCGGCGCCCGCCGCTGCCCCCGATCCCACCGCCGCGGCTCCTTGGTCCGCTGCGGCGGCGCCGAAGCCCGTGCCGGAGGCACCGGTACCGAGCGACCCGGCGGCCGAGTGCACCGAGTTGAGCCGCGCCATCGCCAGGGAGATCGCCGCCGCGGGACCGGCGGGCTGGCACCGCGTCGAGGCGGTTTTCACCATGACCGTCGCCGCCGAGGCCGCCATCATCGTCTTCTTCGACGAGCAGGAGCGGGCCGCGCGAGCCATGCCGTCGGAACAGCTGCTGAACCTGGTCCGTGCGCACCGCGAGCGCTCCGCGCAGGTCAGCGACGGGCCGTGGTGGCGCTACCTGTTCGCCCTCGACAGCGCGGGCAGCCTGCAGGTCGACCACGACTTCGGCGCGGAGCCCTTCCCCGAGGACCAGCTCTTCCCGCCCGAGGCGTACCTGGCCGACCTGGCGGCGTTCCCGCGCAGCCGGATTCCGGTCTGGCTCGGCGCCTACCTGCACCACGGCGACCGACAGTCCCGCACCCCCGCGGCGGCACGGGCCGATCACCTCGCCCATCGAGGCGCGCCGGTGCCGGAGGCGGAGCTGCCCGAGCTGCCGCTGATCTCCGCGCGCTGGGCGGTGCTCGCCGCGGTCTTCGTCGCGATCGGCTCCCCGCTCGGGCCGCGAATCCTGCCCGCGCTGAACTGGTTCGCGGGCTCGACCCGCAGCGGCTCCGCGCTCTTCACGCTGCCGGGCGGGCGCGCCGTGCTCTCCGGCGGGGTGTGGGAGGCGGCCGCGCTGGACGCCGTCTACAACGGCGGCGCCGAGATGCCCGCCTTCTACCGCGGTGCCCCGGAGTGGGTGGCGAACCCGGTGCTCGACCCGCGGGCTGCCACCGGTTCGCTGTCCTTCTGCTACTGGTGGGAGAACGGCCGCTGGTTCCGCGCGGAGTCGCCGCCCGCGAGCGAGATCGCCCCCGCCGTGCCCGCCATCTGGTCCACCGAGAGCACCGCGGGCATCCTCGCCGCGCTGCTCGCCGAGGCCATGGGGATGGACGCAACCGCCGCCGCGACGGAGCTGGTGATCGCCGCGGAAACCGGCGTGGTGCACCGCGATGCGGTGCGGCGGCTGCTCGGTGCCGACGAACGGCTGGAGCTGGAGGCCGGGCTGCTGCAGCTCTCGATGGCAGGCGTGGTGGTCACGGGGGAGGGGTGAGCGCGCGCCGTTCAGGCATCGAAAGCTGTACACGCGCCGTTCATCTGCGCGAGCCTAGAATCAATGACACTGCACAGGACGAGCGCTGTGGATTGCTCGCGATGCGCGGAACGGAAGCCGACGATTCGCTGGGAGGGTGAGCGATGGCGGATTCGACCCCGACTCCCTGGAGCGGCCTGCAGAGCGCCGCGGGCGGCGGAGTCCTGCAACTGGACCCGGGTGTGCTGGAGGGGCTGGTCAACGCCGCCAACGGGGCCAGGGTGCGGGTGAGCACGGTGCGCGGGCAGGTGGGGCTGATCGATCGGCTCGCCCCCTTCGCCGACGTGCTCGCCTCGGCGGACATGCTGGCCCGCCGATTCTCGACCAAGGGCCAGGATTTCGGCCGGATCCTCGATGATCACGTGCGCATCCTGGACGACCTGAACGAGACCTTCATGGCCGCCGCGCGCACCTACATCGACAACGAGAACCGGGGCAGCGCCCAATTCGAGATGCTGCGGCAGCGGATCATCGACCACCGCGCCCCCACGCTGCTCGACACCCTGACCGGCCGCCCGCCCCCGGCCGACCTGAGCTTCGACAACGATCGGCACACCCCGTCCGGCGGCGCGCGCACCATGCAGCCGACCTGGAACGAGCCGGGCAACCGGCCGGAGGAGAACTGGGGCTTGCCGCCCGGGCTGGTGAACCAAGCCGGGCTGCAGTTCGATCCGCAGGCCGGGCTGCACGCCGAGGAGCCGGGTTCGATCGGCTACGAGCAGTACCAGGCGATCCGCGATTCGATTCTCGGCGGCAAGCCGACCCTGGCGGCGCAGGCCGCCGCGGACTGGCGCTGGCTCTCCGGCGAGCTGCGCAGCTCGTTCAGCATCCTCACCACCCAGATGTCCGGCACCCAGGGCAGCTGGACCAGCACCGACGGCAACGGCGCCGCGGAGCGCGCCAGGCAGGCGGTGCAGGCGTACGGCACGGGCGCCGACAATCTCATGCGCAGCATGAACGCCATCGGCGATGCGCTGGAGTACACCTCGGAGTGGCTGTACAGCACCGGCGCCGGGCTGGCCGCCTTCGTGGCCGCCCCGCAGCCCGCGAACGTCGACCCCACGGTGTTCGCCGCCCAGGTCAGGCAGGCCGCGCTGGCGCACTACACCCGGGTCATGAACGACACCTACGTGCCCGGCGTCGAGCACACCGCGCAGGTGCTCGCGGTGCTGCCCGACCCGATTCCGCCCGTCACCGGCGACCGCCCGACGCTCACCGGGAACGAGAGCGGCGGGCAGCAGGGCGGCTACGGCGGCAGCGGGCGGCAGTTCGCCGGTGGCGGCGGGCCCGGTGGCGGACCGGGTGGGCTCGGTCCCGAGGAGCTGGCGTTCGCGCAGCAGGATGCGCAGAGCCAGGGGGGCGGAGACGAGGGGCTGGGTGGCGCGGGGGAGCCCGGCCTCGGTGACACCGGCGGCGTGGGCGGGCAGGAGCCCGGCGCGGACGGGCTGACCCCGGAGCAGCGGCAGGCACTCGGCGGCCAGGACGGGCAGGGCGGCGGCAATCCGCTGGAGCAGCTCGGGCAGCTCGGCCAGCAGGTGAGCGAGGCCGGGCAGCAGCTGCTCGACGGCGCGCAGCAGGCCGGGATCCCCGCGGGCCTCGCAGGCATGCCGAACCTCGCGCACCTCGCGGACCTGCCGGAACAGGCGCGCAAGCCCGGCGGCGCAGGCGGCGGTGCCGGGGGCGGGGTCGGCGGCGGCGCGGGCGGCGGCCCCGGCGAGCGGGCCGCCAACCTGGACAAGGCATCCAAGCTGTTCCCGCGCGCCACCCCTGTCACCGCCGAGCTCGGCATCGGCACCAAGGCGGGCGTCGCCACCGGCGGCATGCCCATGGGCGGCATGCCGATGGGCGGCCCCATGGGCGGCGCGGGCGGCGCCCAGGGCGGCTCGGAGCGGGAACACAAGCGCGCCGAGTACCTCGACTCCGACGAGTACCTGGAGGAGGCGTTCGGCGAGGCGCCGGTCGTGGTCCGGCCCGTCGTCGATCTGTGAGCGGGCGGCCCCGATGACCCGCAGCTGGGAGCTCTCGCCGCTGGAGTTCACGGCACTGTGGACCGAGCGGGCGGAGTGGCTGCCCGAGCCGTTCGAGCACCGCACCGAACCGGGGGCGACCGCCGTCGAGGCGCGCGAGTGGCGCGCCGCGGCGGTGGCCCGGCTCCGGGAGCGCTGGGGCGGCGAGCTGGACGACGTGCTCGCCGCCGTCGCCCGCCCGGACATCAGGGTGATGGTGCTCGGCGTCGGCATCGCCGACGCGACCCGGATCCGGGTCCTTGCCACCCGCACCGCCGACCAGGGATACCTGATCGTGCAGCGGCCGGGCGCCTCCGCCGACGAGGCGGGCGGCTTCACCGTGACCGAGCAGGACGTCCTCGAGCTCGGCGGCGCGGTGGCGGGGGCGCTCCCCGAGCGCGCGGCGGGCAGCCGCTCCGGTCTCACCCTGGCCGCCCCGGCCGCCGACGAGCACCTCGACCACGGCTACCACCGCTCGGTGGTGCGCGACGTGATCGACACCAGCCCCACCGGCGACACCGATTTCGGCCGCGCCGCAGCCGATCTGGCGGGCACCGTCACGGTGCAGCAGGGCACCTCGCGCTTCGGGCCGCGCGGCATCAGCACCGTGTACCTGCACTGGCGCGACCTCACCGACGACGGCAGATACGTGGTGGTGCCTGGCAATCCGCCGACCGTGGTGCCCGCGGGGCCGGACCGGCTGACCAGTCTGCTGAACGCGCAGATCGCCGAGATCGTCAGCGCCATCCGGGACGACCGCGCGTGAGAACTCAATGACCACAACTGGCGCCGCGGCCATCCGGATGCGATCCTCGAAGCACTCACGACGGGAGACAGCGTGACGAAAGACCCGGCGCGACAGGATTTTCCTGCCGAATTCACCGCGGCGACGGTGAACGGAACGATCACCGTGCGCACCACCGAGCACGGGCTTCCGCTCGGCGTCACCCTCGACCCGGACCAGCTGCGCCGCGACCCCGACCAGCTCGCCGCCGAGCTGCTGCGGCTGTGTAGGCAGTCCGCGGCCCGCGCCGGGGTCGCGCGCCGCGAGCAGCTGAGGGAGGCGGGCTTCACCCCGGAGATGCTGGCGCGCACCGGGCTTCCCACCGAGCGCGATGTGGCGGCGGCGGAGATCATCGCCGAGCAGGAGTACGAGACCGAGCCGCAGAGCTGGCTGCACTCCCTCTAGTTTCCGATCGACACCGACAGGAGGCGCCCGTGGTCGAGACCATGGACGAACTGCTCGCCCGGGTACAGAACCAGATCCACCGGCTGCGCGATCTGGGCGAGGCGATGGGCGACGTGCGCGCCACCGAGACCTCGCCGGACGGCGCGATCACCGTCGAGGTGGACGGCAACGGCGCGCTGCTCGACCTCAGCTGCACCGCCGCGATCGGGCGGCTCACCCCCGCCGAATTCGAAAGCGCTCTGGTTTGGACCGCGCGCGCCGCCGCGACCCGCGCGTTCGCCGAACGCGGCGCGATCATCACCACCTTCAACGCCGAACAGCCGGGGTAACCGTCCTCGAGTAGTCATCAAAAGTTAACCGTCGGTCGTTCGCCATTCCGGATCACCGGTCGGTAACGTTGAGCGAAACATGGTGCCATGTTTCGGGATTGGACGAGAGTCATGAACCACGTCGCAGTAGTACCGGATGCGCTTCGCCGGTACGGTGATGCGTCCGCGTCGATGGCAACGGGCATCGCCACCGCGGGGACGGTCGACCAGGCCGCCACCATCGCCGCCGTCGTGCCGATCTTCGGCCTGATCGGCCAGGAGTTCCTGGCCGCCTACGCCTTCGCGCAGGCGAACCACCTGTCGTCGCTGCTGGAGCTGGCAGGCGTGCACGCGGGGACCGCGCTCACCGCCCACGAGGCCGCGGCCACCTACGAGGCAGCGGACGCCGAGTCCGGGGCGGCCATCGGAGCCGTCCAGGAGCTATGACCACGCCGGATCCGGGGCAGGGCGGCCCCCCGCCGCTGGATCCGACGCTGCTCGAGCTGCTGCGCGGCAGCGCGCTCGCGCCCATGCTGGACCGCCCGGTGAACGACATCCTGCACGACATCGGGATGCCGGAACTGCCGCAGTTACCGGCGATTCCACCGCTGCCAGGGCTGCCGCCGCTGCCGGTGATCGACCTGAGCGCGCTCATGCGCCCGCTCACCGATCTGGCCGCGGCCTTCGGCACCGGCAGGCTGCCCGACCCGCAGCCGCAGCCGGTCTTCGCCGACCCGGCCGCCGCGCCGCCGCCGCCCGCCGACCCCACCCAGATGCTGCAGAACTCGGGCGCGGTGCTGCAATCCGCGGTCCAGCTCGGCACCACCGCGCTGCAGGCCGTCATGCAGGTCTGGCAGAGCATGGCCGCCGAGCAGGCCGCCGCGAAGGCCGGACAGGCGCAGGCCGACGGCACCGAGTTGGCCGCGCAGAGCGGCCAGCAGAAGCTGATCATGGGGAACGGCGCGACCAGCGTGTTCATCGGCGCCGCGGAGCTGGCCGCGGTGATCGCCAAGTTCTCCGCGACGCTCGCCGCCGCCCCGCTCTACGCGACCAGCGGGCCCGGGATGGCCTTCCTGGTCGCCTCGGCGGTGGAGTCGGCGGCCGAGGGCGTCGCGATCACGGTGAAGACCAAGGGCGAGATGCTCGGCCACAGCTCGAGCATGACCGCGGCGGGCCAGAAGGTAGCGGTGACCAGCGCGCCGACCGGCGTCGACGGCGCGCAGCAGCTGAGCAAGCTGCTCGGGTTGCTCGGGCCGCTGCTCAGCTCGGTCTCCTCGGTCGCCGGGTCGGTCGCGCAGGCGACGCAGAAGCCCGCCGATGTCTCGCTCACCGCGCCGCGGACGCTCACCGGCGCGGCCACCGCGGACGAGCAGCAGGCACCGGCCGAGCCGATCGCGGCGGGCGGCGGCGGTTTCGGCGGTGGCGGTGCCGGCATCGGTGGCTTCGCCGCCGCACCGACGCCGCTGAGCCCGTGGTCCGGCACGAAGACCGCGGCCGGCGCGCCCGGCGGAGTCGGCGCGCCGAGCGGCCAGCAGCCCGCGAGCGTGCTCCCGGCGAGCACCGTCGCCGGTGGCGGCCCCGGCGGCGGCCTCATGCCGATGGGCGGCGCGGCGGGCGCCATGGGCGCGGGGCTCGCCAGGGACGGCGAGTCGAGCACCGACGCGCTGCGCGGGCCGATGGTGAACGCGGGCAACGGCGACGAGGTCGTCGGCCGGATCGACGGCGTCGCGGTGCCGGTGGTCGGCGCCACCGCCGATCGACCCACCGAGCCACCGCCCGACCGCGACCTCAGACTCTGATCGTCGGAACTCGCTCCGGCGACGGCGGAAACGACCACGTACCACCAGGAGGCAGGGATGAGCACCGAGCAGGGTTTCGACGGCGTCCGGTTCGATCCGGCGGCCGCGGCGCGCGCGTCCAGCGGACTCGATGTGCTGGCCGACCGGCTGGCCACCGAGCTGCAGGCGGTGGAGGCGGCGCTGCGGATTCCGCCCGCCGGGATCGACGAGGTCTCCGGCCGGGCCGCCGAGACCAGCAACGACGTCGCCGCGGCGTACCTGAGCAGCGCGCAGGCCGGGGTGCACGAGGTGCGCAAGCTGGCGGCGGCGCTGCGCGCACAGACCACCGATTTCGACAAGCTGGAATCGGACACCGTGGCCAGCCTCGGATCCAGTACCGGCACGGCCTGAGGCCCGCTCCGGCTTCGTCGTCGAAAGGCACTGCGCAGCAATGATCGAACCACCGCAGCCCGGTTTCACCGGCGTCGTCTGGGAGGCGAGGCCGCCGCAGAAGCTGGCCGAGGACCTCGGCACCGGCCCCGGCTCCGTCCCGATGGCGGAGGCGGCGGCCGCGTGGGGCAGGCTCGCGGCGGCGTTCGGCGCGGCGGTGCTGGAGTACGAGCACGTGCTGCACGAGCTGCGCGGGGCCTGGCAGTCCGGGGCCAGCGGCGCGGTCATCGAGACGGTCACGACGCTGCGGCAGTGGCTGATCGATGTCGCGGCCGCGGCCGCGGGCAATGCCGCTCGGATGCAGGCCCAGGTCGCCGCGTACGAGATCGCCGCGCTGGCGATGCCGAACCTGGTCGACATCGAGGCCATCCAGCAGGCCCAGCGCACCATCGAGAGCATCGGCGCCGCCATGGGCGCGCCGATCAAGGCCATCGCCGCGCAGACCGACACCGAGACCGACCAGGCCAAGGTCGTCGCCTCCAGGGTGATGCGCAACTATGAGGCCGCGACCGAGCCGCTGGCGCTGCCCTGGTCGCAGCAGCATCCGCCGCGGATCGCGCCGGAGCAGCCGCTGCAGGCCGAGCAGTCGGCCCAGTCGGCCGCGCGCGAAGCGAGCGCACGGGAGATCTCCACGGTCACACCGTCCTTCGCCGTTCCGCCGATCAACGTCGCGGGGCTGATCGCGCTGCCGCCGCGGGAGCTGGGTGCCTTCCGCGCCCCCGCGGTCGCCTCGGCCGCCGCCGCCGGGGTGGAGGTGCAGCCGCGCCCGGCGCCGGTGCCCGCCACCGCGCCCGCGGGCCATGGCATGCCGATGACGCCGCTGGCCCAGGCGGGCGGCGCACAGGAGAGCAGCCGCTTCCCGCGCGCGGGCATCCCGGGAGCCACCGACGACCACCTCGCCGAGGAGACCGGGATGCAGGCCGCGCCCGCCGTGCTCGGCGGCACCGTCGCGGGCACGGCGGCGGCCGTCCCCGATGCCGCGCCCGCCGAGCGGCTCCGGCAGCTGGAGGGCAGGCCGTGACCACGCTGACCAACGACGGGCTGCTCGCCCTCGCACAGCGGCTCGGCGTGCAGACCATGCCGCTGGTGCTCGCCGTCGGGCCGCGCCACGACTCCTACGCCGAGTGGCAGCGGGCCCAGGCCGAGGCCGTCACCGAGCTGACCGGCGCTGGGCTGCTGGACGGGGCGGGCGAGGTCGCCGACGACATCGCGGCGGCGCTCTTCGTGCTGGCGCAGCCCGAGTGCCAACTGGCCGCGCGCACGATCACCGCCGACGGGGTCCGGCGCAGCTGCCTGGCCCGGCGGGGCGAGCAGCACGCGGTCGCGATCCGCGACGGCGACACCTACCAGGTGCGCTCGATCTGGCTGGACGGCTCCAACGCCGCCGCGGGCACCCCGCTGCTCGCCGCGCTCGACCCGTGCCCGCCCGCCGCCGTCCCCGCGCTCAGCGCGCCCGCCGACGAGCTGGCGGCCCGGCTGGACGCCGCTGAGACGGCCGACGACTACATCGATGCCTGCTACCACTCGGGCGCGCCGGAACGGGACGCCGTCGTCCTCGGGTCCGCCTTCGCGGCCACCCGCGCCTGCACCGAAATCGTGGCGCTCGCGCACGGGGACGGGGTCACCACCCGGGCCCCCGGCGCCGTCGCGGTGTACGACACCGAGCGCGGCCGGATGGTCGCCGCCCCGTCGGTCGCACCGGACCAGCGCCTCTGGACCACGGTCACCACCGGCTCCGACCACCGGGTCGCGCATGCCATCACCGCGCTGCTCGAGGGGCTGCCCGGGGGGAGGTGGCTCGCGCACTAGCTATCGAGTCACAGCCGGTGGCTGTGGCACATGACCGTGGGGCTCGGCCGGTGCGCGGCACCGGCGGAGTTCGGCACCACAAAGCATTCACCGAGAAAGGTCACAGACATGAGTCTCACAGATCTGCCCGGCGCCGGGGCAGGCGCGGTCGGCGTCGAATCCGCAGCGATCAGGGGTGTCGAAGCGGAGATGATCGCTTCGATCGGTCAGCTGAAGACCGCCGTCAACTCCGTCGCCACGGCCGCCGGCGATGCGGCCAAGGGCTGGCAGGGTGACGCGGGCGACAAGTTCCGGAAGGTCGCCAAGGACTGGGAGGACGAGGCCGCCAATCTGAACACGAAGTTGGACCTGTTCCAGCAGGCCGTCGAGAGCGCCCGCGCGACGCTCGAGACGATGGATCAGGCCTGATCTCGGCAATCCTGCACCTCATCCGATCCACGAACAGGACTGATCAATGACCATTCTTTACGACCCCACCACCATGAACGCGCTCTACGATGAGCTGGCGCGGAACGGCCAGAACATCGCCAACGAGATCGACCAGCTGATGCAGCAGGCCAACAACTACGAGGCCAACCTCACCGGTGACAACGGTCGGGACGACTACGTCGCCAAGAAGACGCAGCTGTTCGACGAGCTCGCCGACACCAAGGTGAAGCTGGATCAGCTCGGCGCCGAGGTCGAGAACGCGCTGGCTCGCGCGCTCGAGGCGGACGGCAAGGTCGGCGACGGCTTCGCCTCCTTCTGATCGCGAACACCCGAGGCCGGCCGGGGCGCGCCC
>NZ_JBHVAK010000004.1:189319-201796 GCF_042667085.1 Nocardia sp. NPDC057353 | reverse complement strand
CGATGGCCGCGATCCACCGGATCGCGGCCATCGTCGTCTGGTCAGGACCTACAGGTACTGACCGGTGTTCGACTCGGTGTCGATGGCCCGGCTGGCACTGGCGTTCTTGCCGGTGACGAGCGTGCGGATGTAGACGATCCGTTCACCCTTCTTGCCGGAGATCCGCGCCCAGTCGTCCGGATTCGTGGTGTTGGGCAGGTCCTCGTTCTCGGAGAACTCGTCCACGATCGAATCGTAGAGGTGCTGGATGCGCAGCCCGGGGTTGCCGGTGTCGAGCACCGCCTTGATGGCGTACTTCTTGGCCCGGTCCACGATGTTCTGGATCATGGCGCCGGAGTTGAAGTCCTTGAAGTACAGGACCTCCTTGTCCCCGTTGGCGTAGGTGACCTCCAGAAAGCGGTTGTCCTCGCTCTCCGCGTACATCCGGTCCACGACCCGCTCGATCATGGTGCGGATGCAGAGCGTCCGGTCGCCGCCGAACTCGGCGATGTCGTCGGCGTGCAGCGGCAGCGTGTCGGTCAGGTACTTGGAGAAGATGTCCTGCGCCGACTCCGCGTCCGGCCGCTCGATCTTGATCTTCACGTCCAGCCTGCCCGGCCGCAGGATCGCGGGGTCGATCATGTCCTCGCGGTTGGAGGCGCCGATCACGATGACGTTCTCCAGCCCCTCCACGCCGTCGATCTCGCTGAGCAGCTGCGGGACGACCGTGGTCTCCACGTCCGAGGAGACGCCGGAGCCGCGGGTGCGGAAGATCGAGTCCATCTCGTCGAAGAACACGATCACCGGGGTGCCCTCGGAGGCCTTCTCGCGGGCCCGCTGGAAGATGATCCTGATGTGCCGCTCGGTCTCGCCGACGAACTTGTTCAGCAGCTCGGGGCCCTTGATGTTGAGGAAGAAGGACTTGGCCTCCTTGGCGTCCTCGCCGCGGGCCTCGGCGATCTTCTTGGCGAGCGAGTTCGCCACCGCCTTGGCGATCAGCGTCTTGCCGCAGCCGGGCGGGCCGTAGAGCAGCACGCCCTTGGGCGGGCGCAGCGCGTACTCGCGGAACAGGTCCTTGTGCAGGAAGGGCAGCTCGACCGCGTCCCGGATCTGCTCGATCTGCCTGCCGAGGCCGCCGATGTCGGTGTAGCCGACATCCGGCACCTCCTCCAGCACCAGGTCCTCGACCTCGGCCTTGGGGATGCGCTCGAAGGCGAACCCGGCCTTGGTGTCGACCAGCAGCGAGTCACCGGGGCGCAGCCTGCGCACCGGGGAGTCCGGGTCGTCCAGGTCGTCGGCCTCGGAGAGCTTGCTCAGCGGGCCGGAGAGCCAGACCACCCGCTCCTCGTCGGCGTGCCCGACCACCAGCGCGCGGCGGCCGTCGTCCAGGATCTCGCGGAGCGTGCCGATCTCGCCGATGGCGTCGAAGTTGCCCGCCTCGACGACCGTGAGCGCCTCGTTCAGCCGGACCGTCTGGCCGTACTCGAGCGTGTCGGTGTCGATGTTCGGCGAGCAGGTCAGCCGCATCTTCCGGCCGGAGGTGAAGACGTCGACCGTCTGGTCCTCGTAGGCGCCGATCAGGATGCCGTAGCCGCTCGGCGGCTGACCGAGCCGGTCGACCTCCTCGCGGAGCGCGATCAGCTGCTGACGCGCCTCCTTGAGGGTGTCCATCAGCTTGGTGTTGCGAATGGTGAGCGAATCGATGCGGGCCTCGAACTCGCGTGCGCGATCCGGCGAATCGGCGAGTTGCCTGCGGAGTGCAGCCGCCTCGGCGCGAACCGCCTCGAGCTCTCTCCAGGCCGCCGAATCCGAATTCTCGATGGGGCTCATGTGCTGCTCCTCCCAGTCCCGGTCTATCAACGCTACCGGGCGCGAACCGTTCTCGCTGTCCGACATGGTTTCGTCGTGATCACATCTGCGGTGCGACCGGCCGCCGAACCACCATGTTAGCCTGCCCTAACAAAACCCCGGCGGGCCCTCTCGCCGATAAGCCGAAAGGTTGCCGAGATGCTCCTTCCTTCCCGTGCACTGCGTGTGTCCGTGGCTACCGTCGCGGCGGCCGCCGCCGTTACGCTCGGCCTCGCGGGCTGCGGTTCGGACGACTCGTCCGACACCGCCGCCACGAGCACCAGTGCCGTCGCGAGCAGCGCCGCCGCGTCCTCCACGGCCGCCGCCTCCAGCTCGCAGGCGGGCGCGGCCGCCGCGGCCGCGCCGACCCCGGCCGAGCTCCAGGCCACCCTGGACAAGCTGGCCGATCCGGCCACGCCGACGGCGGAGAAGACCGCGCTGATCGTCGACGGCGAGCAGCGCGCCGCCGCGATCGACCAGCTCACCCAGGCGCTCGCCGGGTACGGCAAGCTCACCTTCCAGGTCTCCGACGTGACCGTGGCCGGTACCACCGCGACCGGCCAGACCGTCATCAACTCCCCCAACGGCGCCGCCCCGGCGACCCCGCTGACCTGGGAGAACGTCGACGGCAGCTGGAAGCTGTCCGACGCGACGGCCTGCACGCTGCTCGGTTTCGCCATGATTCCCTGCACCTGATCGCGGCGCCGGTGCCGGGTACCGGGCTCCGTGCCCGTACCCGGCACCACCAGCACCGCGACCCTGCGTCTTCACGCTGCCATTGTTCCCCGGCGGACGGATTCCAACACCCGAATTCCGCGGATGCGATTCAGCCCTTCGACGGGCGGCGCTGCGGTTTGGGCGCCACCGTCCCCTCGGCGAGCCTGCGCGCGCTGACCAGGAACGCGGTGTGCCCCTGCATCCGGTGCTCTGGCCGCACCGCGAGCCCGACCACGTGCCACGGCCGCACCAGCGACTCCCAGGAGCGCGGTTCGGTCCAGCACTGCTGCTCGCGCAGCGCCTCGACCACCTTGGAGAGTTGCGTCACAGTCGCCACGTAGACGATCAGCACCCCGCCCGGCACCAGCGCGCCGGAGACCGCGGGCAGCGCGTCCCACGGCGCCAGCATGTCCAGCACCACCCGGTCCACCGGCGGGCCGTCGTAGGCCGCCACGTCGGCGATGGTCAGCGACCAGTTCGCCGGGCGTTCGCCGAAGAATCGCTCCACATTGCGCACCGCGTGCTCGGCGTGGTCGTCGCGGATCTCGTAGGAGACCACCTCGCCCTCCGGCCCGACCGCGCGCAGCAGCGAGCAGGTCAGCGCGCCGGAGCCCGCCCCGGCCTCCAGCACCCGCGCGCCGGGGAAGACGTCGCCCTCGTGCACGATCTGCGCGGCGTCCTTGGGGTAGATGACGGCGGCGCCGCGCGGCATGGAGAGCACGTAGTCGACGAGCAGCGGGCGCAGGGCCAGGTAGGGCGTGCCGTTGGTGGAGTTCACCACGCTGCCCTCGGGCGCGTCGAGCAGGTCGTCGTGTTTGATCGCGCCGCGGTGGGTGTGGAACTCCTTCCCCGGTTCCAGGATGACCGTGTGCAGCCTGCCCTTGGCATCGGTCAGCTGCACCCGGTCCCCGATGGTGAATGGCCCGGTCCGTCTGCCCGTCATGGATCTCCGTTCGCTGGTCGTTGTCCGGTCCCCGCCGCGCGGTCTGCGGCCGCGGGGTGTCGGTACCGCCGGATAGCCTGCCAGGTATGTCGCTGTCGGTGTCCACGCCCCCTGCCGGTCCGCCGCCGGAGCAGGCCGGGCTCGCGCTCTCCCCCTCGCGCGCCGCCGATTTCAAGCAGTGCCCGCTCAAGTACCGCTTCCGCGCGGTGGACCGGCTGCCGGAGGCGCCGAGCAGGCAGGCGGTGCGCGGCACGGTGGTGCACGCGGTGCTGGAGCAGCTCTTCGAACTGCCCGCCGCCGAGCGGGTTCCGGCCGCCGCCGAGGCGCTGCTGCCCGCGGCGTGGGAGCGGGTGCGCGCGGAGCGGCCGGAGGCGGGCGAGCTGATCACGGAGGCGGAGTTCCCGGCCTTCGCCGCCGAGGTGGCGGCGCTGCTGGCGAGCTACTACCGGCTGGAGGACCCGACCGCGTTCGACCCGGAATCCTGCGAGCTGCGGCTGGAGACGGCGTCGGCGGACGGGGTGCCGCTGCGCGGCTTCGTCGACCGGCTGGACGCCGGGCCCGGCGGCGCGCTGCGGGTGGTCGACTACAAGACCGGCAAGGCGCCGGGGGTCACCCAGGAGACCAGGGCGCTGTTCCAGCTGAAGTTCTACGCGCTCATGATGTTCCGCACCCGCGGTGTGGTCCCGACCGAGCTGCGGTTGATCTACCTCGCCGACGAGCAGGTGCTCACCTACACCCCGGACGCGGCCGAGCTGGAGCGGTTCGAGCGCACCCTCGCGGCGCTCTGGCGCGCGGTGACCGAGGCCGCGCGCACCGGCGATTTCCGGCCGAGCACCGGATGGCTCTGCGCCTACTGCGATTTCAAGCCGCTCTGCCCCGCGTACGGCGGCACGCCGCCGCCGTACCCGGGGCCGCAGGCAGCGTCAGACCTCGAAGTCGCGGAAGAGCAGGATTGAGAGGCCGAGGCCGACGACGAGGTTCACGAGCACCGCGGAGCCGAAGACCAGGATCGGCCTGCGGCCCGCCGCGCGCAGCCCGCGCACCGAGAACTCCAGCCCGATGGAGACGAAGGCCAGGATCAGGAACACGGTGCGCAGGTCGTTGACGAGCGTGATGTGCTCCTTGCCGGTCGACGCCGAGACCTGCTGCAGATAGATCGTGCCGATCACCGAGGCCGCGATGAAGCCGAGCACGAACTTCGGAAACCGCGCCCAGAGTTCGCCGAGCCCGGGCCTGGCCGCGCCCTCGGCGCGCTCGATCCGCAGCGTGAAGTAGGCGGTGAGCGCGATGGCGACCAGCCCGATGAGCGCGTTCTGCGTGGTCTTCACGATGGTCGCGATCTGCAGCGCCTCCTCGCCCGCCAGCGCGCCGGAGGCGGCCACCGCGGCGGTGGTGTCGATATTGCCGCCGATCCAGGCGCCAGCCACCGCGTCGGAGAGCCCGAAGACATCGGCCAGCCAGGGCAGCAGGAAGATCGAGGGCAACGCGAAGAGGATCACCAGCGAAGCGGCGTAGGCGATCTGCTCGCGCCTGGCCTGCACCGCGCCCGCCGCCGCGATGGCGGCGCTCACCCCGCAGATGGAGACCGCGGAGGCGAGCAGCGCGCGCAGCCTGTCGTCGATGCCGAGCCGCCCGGCGAACCACCAGGTGAAGCCGAAGACGATGGTGATCAGCAGCAGCGCCTGCAGGATCGCCGGGCCCGCCGCGGTGACCAGCAGCTTCAGGTTGACAGATGCCCCGAGCAGTACCACGCCGGTCTTGATGAAGAACTCGGTGCGGAACCCGGCGGCGAGCCGGTCGCGCAGCCCGAGGC
Source organism: Nocardia sp. NPDC057353 (assembly GCF_042667085.1). NCBI lineage: Bacteria > Bacillati > Actinomycetota > Actinomycetes > Mycobacteriales > Nocardiaceae > Nocardia > Nocardia sp. NPDC057353. Next base: position 196,496 of record NZ_JBHVAK010000004.1, on the reverse strand, counting down.
TGCTCAGCACCACATTGCCGATGAGCCCGAGCGCGATGGCGTACACCGGGAACTCGACCGCCTTGGCGACCCGGGAGAAGGTGCCGTCGGCCGCCCACTTCGGGACGTTGAGCTCCAGGTACCGGGTGAGCGCGCCGAGCACCAGCACCACGGCGAGGCCGAGCAGCACGTCCTGCGTCCGCACCGGCCGCTCGGCCCCGGCCGTCGCGTCCGTCTCGGTCGGCGGCCGCCGGTCGGCCGCGTCGGTCCCGGTCGCCGGGCCGGGGTCCCGCTTCTCCAGGTCGCTCATCAGGGCACCAGCCAACCGGGGACGACGCCCGCCAGGATCAGGACGAGCAGGACCAGCCCGACGATGGTGGCGAGCCAGTCCTCGTTCAGCGGGAAGTACCGCTCGGGCTGCGGTGATGGTGACGACACGGCGGATCTCCTCGTGCTAGCGGGCAGGGCGCACCGTAGCAACGCCCCGCCCGCGGGCACACGGATTGTCTTTCCGCAGAACGCAATCCTTGACGAGCGGCTAGAAGGCCCGGCAGGACCTGATATCGGTGGCCAGGATCGCCTTGGCGCCCAGCTCGGCCAGCCGGTCCATGAGTTCGTTGCCCTGCTTGCGCGGCACCAGCGCGCGCACCGCCACCCAGTCCGGGTCGGCCAGCGGGGAGACCGTCGGCGACTCCAGCCCCGGGGTGATCAGCACCGCCTCGTCCAGCAGCTGCTTCGGGCAGTCGTAGTCCAGCATGAGGTACTGCTGGGCGAAGACCACGCCCTGGATCCGGGCCACCAGCTGGTTGCGGGCCCGGTCGGCGCCGTCCGAGTCGGCCTGCTCGACCAGCACGCCCTCGGAGTCGCAGAGCGAATCGCCGAAGGCGACCAGGTTGTGCTGGCGCAGCGTGCGGCCGGAGCCGACCACGTCGGCGATGGCGTCGGCGACGCCGAGCTGGATGGAGATCTCCACCGCGCCGTCCAGCCGGATGACCTCGGCGCTGAGCCCGCGCGCGGCCAGGTCGGCGCGGACCAGGTTCGGGTAGGAGGTGGCGATCCGCTTGCCCGCCAGTTGCTCGACCGACCACGGCTGCCCGTCGGGGGCGGCGTAGCGGAAGTTGGAGCGGCCGAAGCCGAGCGCCAGCCGCTCCTTCACCGGCGCGCCGGAGTCCAGGGCCAGGTCACGGCCGGTGATGCCGAGGTCGAGCTCGCCGGAGCCGACGTAGATCGCGATGTCCTTGGGGCGGAGGAAGAAGAACTCGACCTGGTTGGCCGGGTCGAGCACGGTCAGGTCGCGGGAATCGGTCCTGGTGCGGTATCCGGCCTCGGCGAGGATGGAGACGGCGGATTCGGACAGCGAGCCCTTGTTGGGTACGGCGACGCGCAGCACGGTGGGGTCCTTTCGGGGTGGGGTGATGTGCTCTCGACGGTCGACGGGTGTCGGCGGGGTGCCGTCACAGATGTCGGTACACGTCGTCCAGCGTCAGCCCGCGGCCCACCATCAGCACCTGTACCCAGTACAGGAGCTGGGAGATCTCCTCGGCGAGGGCGTCGTCGCTCTCGTGCTCGGCGGCGATCCAGACCTCGCCCGCCTCCTCGAGCACCTTCTTGCCCTGGGTGTGCACGCCCGCGTCCAGCGCGGCCACGGTTCCCGACCCCTCGGGGCGGGTGGCGGCGCGGTCCTGCAGCTCGGCGAACAGGGCCTCGAAGTTCTTCACGCGGGTCATTCTTTCAGACCCGGCCGCTCCGGTGCCGCGACGGGTACGCCCGCCGCGGCACCGGACCTGGTCAGCCCGCGTCGGTCGCCAGCAGTTCGCGCAGGTCCGCGACGGCGGTGCGGAGGTGCTCGGCGAAGGCATGCATCTCCCCGGCCACCGGCTGCGGGGTGGCGAGGTAGAGCTTCCAGCGATCCGGCAGCAGCACGTAGGCGACGCCGATGCAGCTCGGGCTGGTGGAGCCGAAACCGAACTGGCGGATGTACACCGACGGCGCCGAGCTGGTGCTCAGGTAGTCGTCGCGCAGGATCCGCCAGCCCGGGCTGGAGTACAGCGGCAGCGGCTCGGTGACGCCGAGCTCGGCGCCCCGGCGGCGCTGGATCCACTCCAGTTCCCAGAGGTGCTGCTCCGGCGCGGCGCCCGCCTGGCACTGCTTGGCCCGCTCCACGTGCGCGGCCGCGGCGGCCCTGGCGGCGGCCAGCTTGGCCTCGGTCGCGGCGCCCGCGTCCTCGAAGGTGTCGACGAAGGCGATGATCTCCGGGGTGATCACCCGCATGGCCTCGGTGCGGCCGTTGCGCCACTGCCTGGTCGCGATGGACTCGTAGGTGGCGCCGGTGAAGCCCTTGCTGCGCCGGTGCGCGATCTGGTAGCTGAGCTGCGCGAAGGCGTCCGGGCTGATCTTGAGCTTCTTCGCCGCCTCGGTGCCGAAGTCGTCGAAGGAGACCACCTGGGTGGCGTTCGCCGCGGCGTAGGCGGCGAAATCGGCGGCGGCCGCCGCGATGTCGGCGCGCTGCGCGGCGGTCAGGGTGAACTCGATCGGCTCGACCGGCGGCAGCCCCTGCCCGCGCGCCCCGGAGCGCTCCGCGTGCTCGGCCAGCGGGGTGCCGAGCAGGGTGTCGACGAAGGACAGGATGGTGGTGCCGTCCAGCCCGCAGTGCTCGACATTGATCCCGGCCTGGCCGTCGGCGAAGACCACGAAGGTCACCGCCTTGTCGAAGTACCGGTTGCCGCTGTCGCCGTGCAGCAGCTGGTCGCTGGCCTGCTGCTCGTCGGCCGGGGCGAAGTCCTCCAGCGCGACCACGAAGAGCGCGGACTCGATGGCCTCGATCGAGGCGGCATTGCCCGGGTCGGCGAGCAGCTCGGCCCGGCTCACCGCCCACTCCGCGCGCGCCTTGGTGGTCAGGTGCCCGACCGCGGTGTCGGTGGCCGCGGCCTTGGCGCCTGCCTTGAGCACCGCGCGCAGCCCGTCGGTGATGTCCTCGGCCGAGTACGGCGCGCCGTCCGGGCCGACCACGTCGAGGCGGAAGGCATTGCCGCGGTGGAAGACCAGGATGTGCCGCGCGGTGGAGGGGCCGGGGTGCTCGTCGGAGTACGGCACCCGCACCGTGTCCTGCTCCGCGCCCGGGATCCTGGTCTCGGAGAACAGGTACTTGTTCTGCCACATGGAGAGCTGGTTGCCGCGCTGGGTGACCGGCGGGATCTCCTCGGCGTCCAGCGCGAGCTTGTAGTCCACCGCGGCGAGCGTGATGGCGGCGGCGCGCTCGGCCTGGTCGGCCGAGGTGGAGGCGGCGAGCGGGGTGTCGTCGCGGAACAGGAAGAAGAAGTTCGCGTTCAGCGCGATGCGGTCGCGGCGGCCCAGGTAGCGCGAGGGCCAGAACAGGTCCAGCCAGCTGCCGACGCCGGGGGTGGCGTCGTACTCGGCGAGCGCGGCGTGCAGGGCGCGGCCCGGCCCGTCCGGGCGGAGCAGGTCGGCCACGGCGGCCTCGGTGGCGGCGCGCTCGTCGTCGGTGAGGAGCGGGGCGCTCCACTCCAGGAACCGGGCGGCGCTGTCCTCCAGGGTGGGCAGCGGCACCCTTGGCAGCTGATCCTCGGCGGCGAAGGTGCGTGTCACGAGTGGTCCTCGGGGTCGGCGGAGTGTTCCGGTAACGGTCGGGAGAGATGAAGGGTCGCATACAGCGATCCTTCGGCCTCGTACCCGGTGGTATCGATGCCCTTGTCCGCCAACGCCTTCAACACCTGCGCCTGCTCGTCGGCGGAGGCGAAGCGCCGCTGTGCGTGGAGTCCGGGCACCTGCTCGGTGCGGTACCCGAGCGCCGCGAGCTCCGCGGCGACCGGACCGTAGTCGAACATGCGCAGCACGAAGTGTGCCATCCACGGCCTGCGGCGCGGGTGCGCGGTGGCCACCCGCACCAGCGTCTTCTCGGTGACATACCCGATGCACCCGGTGGAGATCACCAGGTCGGCGCGGGCCAGCACCTCGCGCTGGTCCTCGTCCGGATCGGCCGACTCCAGGTCGGCGTGCACCACCTCGTCCAGCAGCCCGGCCTCGGCGGCGTACTCCAGCGCCGGGCGCGAGGCGTCCATCCCGAGGAACCGGGCGTGCACGTTCGGCACCTCGGCCCTGCCCTTGTCCAGCGCGAGCGCGGAGTCCCGGTCGGTGGTGCCCGCGTAGCTCTCGGCCAGCTCGGCGACGCTGCTGCCGAAGCGCAGCAGCGCCGCGTTCACCCCGTAGGAGCAGCCGATGTCGAGCACCGTCGGCACCGCGACCCGGGCCGAGGCCCGGTATTCGCGGAGCTGCTGCTGGAAGAAGGGCGCGGCCGAGTCCGGAATCGAATAGCCCAGCTCCGACATCCGCCGGTAGTACTCACGGGGATCGGGGCGGTCGTAGATGTGGTCGAAGGAGGCTTTCCCGGTCGTGTGCAAGGGTACCGGCACTGTGCGTTCCTCTCGGTCGAGCCAGGATCAATCGAGTAATCGATCGCCGCGGACGACGGCGGCCGCCGCGGCGACATGGTCCGGCAGCACCCGGCCGAAAAGCTGCCGGGTCCGTTCCACGGTGCCGATCACACCGGGCCGGTCGGTGTAGGCGAAGATCGCCGAATGCCGCTGCACCGCGCCGGAAACCGGGGAGACGCGGTGCAGGGAGAAGCGCCCCTGGAAGAGCTGCAGATCGCCGGGGCGCAGGTCGAGCCGCTGCACGAGGTGGTCGCCGGTGCCGGTGAGCACGGCGCGCACGTCGTCCAGGTTCTCCGCCTCCGGGGTGCGGATGTTCGGGCAGAACTCGAACACCCCGCCCTGCTCGGCGGGCTGGGTGAGCATGCTGACGGTGAACTCGTTGGTGTCGAAGTGCCACGGGTGCGACATCCCCGGCGCCACCACGTTCAGGCAGAGCCCGGCCAGCGGGTCGGCGAACTCGTGCAGCCCGGGCAGCCCGAAGCAGTCGGCGACGAAGCGCTGGAAGACCTCGCTCACGTACAGCCGGTGGATCAGCGCGTCGGCCGGGATGCGGTCGCGGGGCACGAAGGCATTGCCGCGCTCCAGCACGATGGCGCCCGGATGGTCCTGCGGCAGTTCGGTATCGAGCGGGATGTTGTAGGCGTTGACCCGCTCCACCTTGTAGTAGGCGTCCGGCGCGATGGCCTCGCCCTGCGCGCGCAGCACCTCGACCAGCTCCGGCCGGACGAACTCGCGCAGCACGTGGCAGCCGGTGGCGGCGAGTTCGGCACGGGCCGCGCCGACCGCGGCGCGCCACCCCTCCCCCTGCGGATCGGCCAGCGGATACCGTGCGGTATCGACGATTTCGTCGAGGACCCCCATCACCGTCATGGCGATATTGTGGCGCGGCGCGCCGGGAACACGCCCGGGATTCGCCGAGAACCCCGGTGACTACTGTCACACCCCCGACGTGCGGATATTCCTGTTGCCGCGCAGTAACTCTCGCTACGGGCGGGCGGCGGGCTCACGTTCGGCGGCGGCGCACACAGCCGCCAGATCAGCCATCGAGAGGCCGACCAGCGATTCCCGGAAAATCAATCCGGGTGCCGCGGGAACGGCAATCTCGCAGGGCACGACCAGGACCGCGCAGCCCGCCGCGGCGGCCGCGGCGGAACCGGTCACCGAGTCCTCCACGGCGACGCAATCGCGCGGGTCGGCGCCGAGGAGTTCGGCGGCGCGCAGGTAGACGTCGGGCTCCGGTTTGCCGTGCGGCACCTCGTCGCCGCAGACGGTGACCGCGAAGTTCGACCGGCCGAGCGTATTCAACGCGAGTTCGGTCAGTGATCGCTTGGTATTGGTGACCAGGGCGGTCGGTACCCCCGCCGCCCGGATCATCGCCAGCGCCTCGACCGCGCCGGGCCGCCAGGGGATCGGGCCGGTCATGAGCTCGGTGACCCGGCGCTCCAGGAACTCCCCCGCCGCCTGCAGCGCGGCCGGGGTGGGCTCGATGCCGAGGCCGGTGAACATGATGCGCAGCGCGTTCGGGCCGGAGGCGCCGATCAGCGCGTGCCTGATCTCGTCGGTCATCTCGTGGCCGTGCGCGCGGGCCAGTTCCCGCACCGCGACGTCCCAGAGCTTCTCCGAGTCGAGCAGGGTGCCGTCCATGTCCCAGAGCACACCCGCCGGTCGGGTCATCGCGGTCAGCCTCCCTCGCGGCGGCCGGGCGGCCGCCGCGGCCAGCCTATCGGGACGGCCGTACCGGTGCCGGTCAGAGGCCGGAGCCGGAGATCAGGAGGCGGCCGCCCTCGTTGGTCACCCGGAACCAGCGGCTCTCCGAGCTGGTGCCGCCGTAGGCGAGGGTGTAGGTCAGGTTCGCCACCACCGTGTCCGGGCCGGACGGGGTCACCGAGCCGACCCGCACGCCGCGGATCGTCGACCAGAACTGCGAGTATTCACCGAAGCCGCCGGTCTGCGCCTGGTACCCAGGGGAGAGCTGCGCCCAGGCGCCGTTGATGTCGCCTGGCAGCATGCCGTAGTAGCCCTGAACGAACTGGGCCTGCTGCTCCGGGGTCGGCGGGCCGTTCTGCGGGGCCGGGGCGTTCGAGGTGGGCGGGGCCGGGGCGGGGGCAGGGGTGCTGGGGGCCGGGGCTTCGGTGGTCACGGCCGACGGGCTCGGCGCGGGTGGCGCCGCCTGCTGGTCGTCGTCACCGGTACCGCGGGCGATCAGCGCGATCAGGACACCCGCCAGCACGATCACGGCCACGGCGATGGCGCCGAGCGCCGTCAGCTGGAGGCGCTTGCCCGCCGCGGGGTCGGGGCGGGGCGGGGTGTACTCCAGCGGAGTCGGGCGGGCGGCGGCCGCGAAGGCGGCGTAGTCCGGGGTGTAGGGCTCGTCGCCCGCGGTGGCCGGGAGCGCCGTGGTGGGATCCGGAGTGGACGGGAGGGCAGTGGTGGCGGGGTCCGGGGTGCCGGGACCGGCGGAGGGCGAGGGGTAGCTGTTTGCGGCGCCTGCCGAAGCGTTGCCGACCCGGCCGAGGCTCGCCGCGCCCGGCGTCGCCGAGCCGATGGCGCCGGGTCCGGCGGAGTCCGCGCCGGGCGCGCTCGCCTCGGCCCGGACTCCGTCCGAGGTGGATCCCCCCGGCGCGGTGCCCGCGGAAGTACCGCTCACCGCGGCCTTGCCGTCCGCGGTGCCCGACGCGGCCCCTTTGTCCGCGGTGCCCGGGGCGGCCCCGCTGTTCGCAGTGCCCGACGCGGCCCCGCTGTCCGCA